>CAZIED010000051.1:0-12027 GCA_964538525.1 uncultured Pirellulales bacterium
TTAGTAGTCATCGCTGATGCGAGATATGTTAACCTATGTATCTGCTTCTTGCGTTCGCAATCAAATCGAGCATCTGATCTGCCTGGGCGCGGATTTGTGGGTCCGAGTTTGTCACTCTCGAATTCCACTTGAAGAACTGTTTATTTAGCTGCTGCCGGGTCTTTTCTCTGCCCATA
The DNA here is from genome assembly GCA_964538525.1 of uncultured Pirellulales bacterium. Taxonomy (GTDB): domain Bacteria; phylum Planctomycetota; class Phycisphaerae; order Sedimentisphaerales; family Anaerobacaceae; genus CAZIED01. Next base: position 177 of record CAZIED010000051.1, read on the forward strand.
TCCGATGTGACTCCAAGCACAATTTCTACATCCTTGACCTGGTGAATATTAACCGGCAAGGTCTTTTCCATCATGTCACGAAACTTATCTGCATCGACTTTAAGCCGGTCTGCGATGGTTTTTAAGACAGCCAATTCCTCGGCAGTGACGAAACCTTTAACTCGTGCAACGTGCAAGCAAATATCCAGGATATCATAACGGTCTGCAACAGACGTAATTTCAGTTATTTCTCGACAAATCTCATAAATATCGAGCTGATTACCTTCGCTAAAAAAGTCAACGGTTGTATCCAATGCTTTCTCAACTTCACATCGGACCTTTTTTGACGCCTTATCAGCATTGAAAGCTTTGATAGCCCAATTTCTTATAAGCTCAACTTCGCAATCGTAAAGTTTCCAATCCGCGGCACTGACGGCAAATGCCAGCGCAACAGCCAAAATCTTCGCCCGCTGAATATTTTCCTGCAAATCGATATAACCAAAGTCGGGATTCTCATATAAAAAAATACATTTGGTGCAAGCTATCTCTCGGCCATCCGGCTGAGATAATATAGATACGCTGAACTGCAGCTTCCTTTCTCCTTTATGGGCAAACATCAACCAGTCAATATTCAGTCTGGCTGCTGTAGTCCAATCGGAAAGAGTGATGGTTTGGCTCGGAAGCCTGCCTATATTGGCGTTATAACAAAATGCAGACGAATTCGGCATCTGCCACTGTTGAACTCTGGAATGCACCTGATTGGATTTGGATTTTTTGTCCGTTATATCCGTTACAAAGATTCGCAAAGCCGTTTGGCATGAATCGCAAAGTGCGTGTATGGAGCCGGCAATTTGTACGTCAAATCCGTTAGTGATGGAGCTTCCATCCTTCTGCTGAGTTAGTGAAACACGACAATTGAACTGTGACTGGCCGGGCCTTGAGGCATTATCAACTATCGAATATCGATTACTGACAAAATAGTCAATAGTCAATCGTAGATAATCAATTAACGCACCCATTTTTACTCACCCGTAAATACGGCTATTCGACTTGCAAAACCTCCACTTGCCCGGTTTTATTTTGTGCGTCACTTTGTAACATTTCGCCGTTTTGGTCCACACAGAAATCGACTTCGAGTATCCTGCCGGATTGAACGTCCTCAAACTTGCAGTGCATTCTCTGATTTACATCATAGCTGTAAGTAACTTTTATTTGACAGCCGGCTGGCCTATCAGGAGGAAGCTTGAATCTATGCGTAGCAATCTTATTTATATACTCCGGCGCAGTATCTTCACCTTGTGTTATAGTCACCTCAACCTCTTCTTGTCCGTCAGTCATGGTATAGAACATCTGTGAAGCTTCGCAAGGCAGTGGCGTGTTTTTCCAGAGTATAATATGATTTTGAATTATACGTCTGCCTGTTTCCTTATCGACAGGAGCGCAAATAGTGCCGTAACTGTGATTGCAGACATCCGTGAGGTTAATGTCTCTCAGGCCGCTTGCGATACCGGCTGATACCGTCTCCGGCTTTTCTCTGAGCATTGTAAGCCCGGCATGTAAAGCCGCACCGAGTGCTACACATTCATCCACGTTAACAGCTGCATCAGGAGCAAAGCCGAACATTTTTTCCAGCTTCTGCTGAACCAACGGGATTCTTGAGCTGCCGCCGACCAGAAGCACCTTGTTAATTTCAGAAGGTTGAAGACCTGCCTCATCTAAAATCAGCTCCAGCAGGATATCCGTGCGAGCCAAAAGCTGCGAGATTGTCTCCTCAAACATCTGCCTCGAGATTTCCACCCTCATAGTACCTGCAGGACCATAAAGCATCTTCTTGGCCACAAGGCGGCGCGACAATGTCTTTTTAATATCTTCAGCCTCGTCTTCATATTTAGCTCTATCCTCTTCAGTTTGAACCAGCTCTGCACAATATTGAGCTCTATAGTTTTGTTCCAGAATTTCCAAAACTTTCCGGTCAAAATCGATACCGCCGAGCGCATGGTCGCCCTGTGAGCAGATAATGTCCATTTGGCGCCCCTTTATATCCATAATTGTCACATCAAGGGTTCCACCACCGAGGTCATATACGAGGACTTTACCAAAAACTTCACGGGTAGTGGCATAATACAAAGCCGCAGCCACAGGCTCGTTCACTAATCCAATTACATTCAAGCCCGCCAGAGCACCTGCATCCATCGTTGCCTTTCTACGAACCTCGTCAAAGTGTGCAGGAACGGAAATAACCGCATCGCGTATTTCTCCATGCTCAGCCGAGCAATCCTGTTTGAGCTTTTTCAGAATCAAAGAGGACAATTCCACAGGCGTCCAATCTCTTCCATCGATATTAACGCGATATTCCGTATCTCCAATATTCCGCTTTATCCAACGAACGGACCTGCGGGCGTTAAGGTGTCGAGCATTTATTGCCTCTACGCCCACCCGCACCACATCAGGGTTGTCTTCATCAAAGAAAATTGCCGAGGGTGTCAATCTATCACCATCGGCGTTAGGAACAATTTCCGGCCTTCCGATGGCGTTTAAAATCGCCAATGAGGAAAAAGTTGTTCCGAGATCTATACCCGCTAAGTTTGTCATTATTTCACCTCTCTAATAACTGGTAATTACCAATTACCAATTTCCAATGCCTAACCAAATAATTTAACCATAGCCGGACGGACTACCTTCATATTTTCCTCATCGATAAAATACTGATAGCCGGGTTTAACAACCTCTGCGACTTTGCCGGTCATAGTAGGGTCGTCACAAATTTCTTTCTCTTTTACAGCCTCTACGAGTTTTTCCTGCCCACGATAGTCGCTGCTGATTTCGGGCTCAAACTGTTCGACACCGCTGGACTCCAGAGCGAAAAGCAGCTCATCCCGCACTTCTTTGAGATGCTCTAGCTCGTTATCCTGTTCAGAATGGCTCTGAATGCAGCTTTCAACATTGTCAACACACCGGATAACCCGCAGACAAAAGTTTTTTATAATATTGAGATCATATCCTTCCTGAAGTTTCTTGATCCTGTCCTGCTGGTTTGAAGCATACTCCCGAATAGCTGCCACCTCTTGTCTCAATTCGTCAAGGGTATCATTCAGAGGAGCTGGATTCTCCGATGAAGGCGGCATTTCGATTTTTTCCTGTCTGTCCCCTGCTATTTGCTTGATTTCCTCGACCTGCTTTTCGAGATTTTCAACCTGACTTTTAAGTGAATCTGCAAGCTGAATTGTATTTTTGTTGGCGGCTTCTATTGCTTTGGTCAGAGTTTCTTCGGACTCGATGGTTTTTTCGCCCGAAATCATCAAATCAATATCGTCTCCCTCGAGCTGGCTCGAGACTGATTTTTTATCGCGGGCAGAATTACCTGCCAGGCTGGGGGGCTCATTCTTCTTCTGTCCCCGATTTAGCTGATGACGTATATCGGTACGGGAATTATTACAAGAGACATCTTTCAGACCAAGCAGCTGAGTTAAAGGTATCGACTGGCTCTGTTTATCGCTTTTTTTATCAATCTTAGCCGGCTGGTCTGGAGAATGTTTTGCGAAAACATTAGCGAGCAACTTTCTCAAACGAGACAAACCTTTAATAACCAATCTTGCAGTCCATGTTAAAAAGCAAACAACAAGAATCATCCCCCCTACCGATATAAGCACAATAGAAGATGTAAGAAAAAATTCTCTTTGCTCTCTTTGCTTTATGTATTTGCTGACCTCACTCTGCCAGCTCTGGCCGTAAAGAACATCAGCGTAGGGATAAGCATCCATCTCGCCGGCTGCCAATTTGTCCAGGTCGGCTTTTAGCCTTTCCTGCTGCTCCTGGAGTAGCTGTTCTTTTGTTTTTGTCTGAATGGATTTGTCCAAGCTGAAAGTCAGCTGCGTTCGCTCCTGCGCCGGAATCTGCAGCCACTGTTTATATCGTTTCAGATGCTCGCTCAGTTCCGCGTCATGCTTTGACTTATAGTAAGCCGTCTGCTTTTGCTCTGCTCTCTTCTGGGCAAAGACCCATTCAAACACAACTACACCTGTAACCAACAGCAATAAGCCAGCTATTACAATTTTCTTCATTATTATCTCAAACCCCCTCGACTTCGCTCTCGTCTCGGCGAAGTGCCGAGCCGTAGCCGGACAGGACAGGTCTTAAATTTCTCTCTGTTTGTTTGGCAATTCATAACAACTTCCGGTTACACGGAAACATCGTAGTAATCATCAAATAAAATATAAAAAATAAACCAGCAATAACAAATCAGCACAACCGGGAACATAACATCTCTATAATCAGGGCAGAACAATAATGGTCTTATAAAATATGGCATAAGTTAGTGTGTCCGATATAAGCCTTCATCACATAACTATTAAATAAATGCGCAATCTTGAAAAATATTGGCAATTTTAGAAAACCACATTAGAATCTTGAAAAAAATTTGTTATCGTAAATGGATTAAAAAACCTTACAAGTCTTTTAAAACATTGTGAGGATATAAAACAAATGCCCATCCAAAATGCGAAAAAAACTATTGTCAATACTATAGTCGTGTCTCTGTTTTTGACCTCGATAGTCTCCGCGGAAAATCAGGCTAATACCAAACCTGTTATCGAACAAAACAAAGAAAAACAAAACGACAGGCAAAGCCCTAAGGAAAATGACCTTGTGATAATCACCGTTGACGCAACCAAATTAGGCGAGCCGCTGCGGCATATCTGGCAATACTTTGGATACGATGAATGCAACTATTCAACCACACCTGCCGGGCGTGAGCTGATGAAGACGCTGGCAAGCATTAATTCTGAACCGGTTTATCTACGTCAACATTTTCTGCTCACAACCGGAGACGGAAAGCCCCTGCTGAAGTGGGGCTCAACAAATGTTTACACGGAGGATGCCGCTGGTAAGGCTGTGTACGATTGGCGGATTATGGACCAGATATTTGATGCCGTAGTTGAATCTCGCTGCCGCCATCTCGTTGAGATCGGCTTTATGCCTAAAGACCTATCTACAAAACCCGAACCCTACCAGGGACCGGAGCTGCTTTCAAGAGTCGGAGCCAAAGCCGGTGTTTCTTATCCACCAAAAGATTACCAGAAGTGGGCGAACTTGATTCGTCAGTGGGCGCATCACAGCCTTGAAAGGTACAGCAATGTCGTAGATACCTGGCTATGGGAGCTGTGGAATGAGCCTAATATCATGTACTGGCAGGGAACTTTCGAAGAGTATTGTAAACTTTTCGATTATACCGAGAATGCCCTGCACGAAGTCCTGCCTAAGGCAATTCTCGGAGGACCGCATAGTGTCGGCGACTCTTCATTCCTTCATCGCTTTCTTCAACACTGTTTACAGGGCAGGAACGCCGTCACAGACAAGCAAGGCACACGCCTGGACTATATAGGATTTCACTCCAAAGGCAGAACTCGGTACATCAACGGACACCCACAAATGGAGCTTGGAAGGAACCTCTCTATGACCGAGCGAGATTTTTCGACAATCGCCTCCTTTGAAGAGTATCGCAAAACGCCCGTTATTATAGGTGAGTGCGACCCGGAGGGATTGGCAGCTCTTTCGGCACGCACTGAGCCTGCCAACGGCTACCGCAACGGCTCTGCCTACGCAGCTTATGAAGCCGCGATGATGAAACACACCGTTGACCTTGCAAATAAACACGGCGTGAACCTTCAAGGCGTTCTCGCATGGGCTTTTATGTTCGATGGAAGGGATTATTTTGAAGGATTCAGGACCCTATCAACCAACAGTATTGGTAAACCGGTGTTAAATACCTTCAAGATGCTGGGAATGCTTCAGGGAAAACAAGTTCCAGTCGCAAGCAGCGGTGCTCTTGGTCTTGATAACATTCTAAACAATAGTGTCAGAGAAAAACCGGATATAGACGGCTTAGCGACGGCAACCAGTGAGAGAGTGCAAATTCTTATCTGGAACTATCACGATGATATGCTAAACGTGGCACCATCTTTGATTCAACTGACGGTCAAAACGCCTCAGACTGTATCGCAGCGGGCACGCATAACCCATTATCGAATCGATGACACACATAGTAATAGTTATACACGCTGGATTGGGTTAGGCTGTCCTCAAAAGCCCTCGCCTGAAATGCTTGTTGAGCTGCAGAAAGCCGCCGAGGTTCAACTGCTCGAACCTATATCTTTTTACGATATCCGCAATGGAGAAATTCATCTTAACTTCAGTTTGCCTCGGTATGGAGTGTCTTTGATAGAGATTTATTGGGGAGCATAATTTGTTGGTACATATAAATAATAAGGGGATGAGCAAAATGAAAAATCTAACCGGAATAGTTGCACTTTATTTCACAATCTGTATCTCAGCGATTTCAACTGCTGCTGAAACCAGCGAATGGCACTGCTGGGGCGGGCCGAACCGAAACAGCAAGTCACCTGATACCGGCCTTCTTAAAGAATGGCCTGAAGGAGGCCCTCAATTACTGTGGCAGGCAAAGGGCATCGGCCAAGGTTACTCAACTGTTACCGTTAGCGGCGGCTCTATCTATACAACCGGCGATGTTGACGGCAAGCTGATTCTTTTTGCCTTCGATATGAACGGCAAACCTGTATGGAAAGTACCCGTCGATAAGGCATGGACGGAAAGCCAGCCAGGTTCACGTTCAACCCCAACCGTTGATAATAGCAGAGTGTACATCCTTTCGGGAAACGGCATAATAGCATGTTATGATGCCAAGACCGGCAGTCTGAACTGGAGCAATGACCTCACGACCTTCGGAGGTAAATCCAGCAAATGGGGATACGCCGAATCGGTCCTGATTTACAAGAATTTTGCTATCGTTAAACCCGGCGGTGAGAACTGTATAGTCGCATTCGATAAAACAAGCGGAGAAACGGTATGGCAAAGTAAGGGTTTTAAAGCCGGGCCCGAATACAGCTCGTGCGTCCCTTTCACATACAATCAGATCCCCTTGATTACCACCGGTACTAACGCCGGCATTGTATGTTTCTCGCCCGATACCGGTAAAATTTTATGGAGCAATCCGTGGTGCGAAGGTAACGTTGCAAACTGCCCCGACCCTGCATACTCCGATGGGTATATCTTCTGGGCAAACGGTTATAATAAAGGCGGCATCTGCCTTAAGCTAAACGATTCAAATGACCAAGTATCAGCCCAAAAGATTTGGACAACCAATGAAATGGTTTGTCATCACGGCGGGTATATCATCCACCAAGGCTATATCTACGGCAACCATAATGATGGCTGGTCGTGTCTGGACATTAAGACCGGCCAATTAAAGTGGCACGCGAAAGGGGTTGGCAAAGGCTCATTATGCTTCGCCGACGGGATGCTTTATTTATTCGGCGAGAATGGAGGCAAAGCCGCTCTTGCCACATGCTCGCCGGTAGGATTAGAGATTAAAGGAAATATAACTGTACAGGGTAGCGGCACAAGCTGGGCACATCCAGCCGTTATCGGCGGAAGACTATATCTTCGATATGCTGACAACCTGTATTGCTTCGATGTGAAAGCGAAATAATAACCATACAGAGATAATCACAAGTCTTTCAGCCGAAGTAGTAATGCTTTGTCACGGCTTCGTGGACATTCCATGTGCATTCGAGGTCTTCGGGGAAGATTACCATATCGCCGGGGCCGAAACTGACTGTATTTTTACCGTCGGTCACCGTTACTTTACCCTCTATTAGAAGGCAGGTTTCTTTTTCCGTATATGCCCAATCAAAGGTGCTGGGCTCACATTTCCAGATCGGCCAGCTCTGGCAGGCTTTAACTTCTTCCTCGGTTGGCTTACGGACAACAACATCTTTGATAGTAGGCATCTGGTTTTCCCTTTCTTTTTCAACATTCACGGTATAAAGAGAATATTAGCTCAACGATTAAGGATAATTATAGCTTAAAGATAAATTTTTTGAATACGCAATATGAATTTTTCTCGAATGTTTGTGGTAAGGACCGGTGATATACTATAAATTATCTGTTTTATTTTTGCTGGAGATTTCTATCATTATGGAGCAAAAGCAGTTAGAAAAACTTAGAAGATGGTTTGATAATTATGTAGATGGTTTTTACGGCGATGATGATTTCGTCAATCTCCATTTGAAACTAAAAGAAGAGCACAGCCGGCGGGTGTGTCGAGAGATGAGCTTTTTGGCTGATGAGCTTGGTCTATCTGAGAATCAGAAACGCATCGCTGAAACAATAGCACTTTTTCATGATATAGGACGATTCAAACAGTTCGTCACATACCGGACTTATAGTGACGTGAAATCTGTGAACCATTGTCTTCTCGGATTAGAAGCTCTCAGAGAACAAAAGGTGCTGGATGATATGGATAGAAATGAAAGAGAGCTGATAAACAAGGCGATTGAATATCACGGCCTGAAAAAATTGCCGGACGACTTAAATGGAGAATGTCTGCTGCTTTCAAAAATGATACGAGATGCCGACAAATTGGACATATTTTATGTGGCGATTGAATATTACAAGCATTACAAAGAAAAGAAGGAGAAATTTCTGCTCGAGCTGGAATTTCCGAATGAGCCAGGTTACTCGCAAAATGTGATTGAGACTGTCTTGACCGGCAAAAACATAGATTACGCTCAATTGAGAACTTTGAATGATTGGAAGCTAATGCAGCTCGGCTGGGTTTATGATGTAAATTTCCAGCCGACTCTAAAAAGGATAAAACATCGTAGGTTTCTGGAAACGCTGATAAGCTCTTTACCACAAACAGAAGATATAAAAAAGGTCAAAGAAAAAATATTCAAGTATGTCGATAGCAAAATTAAAAATCAAAATTTAAAAAGCAAAAATGTCGTACTCCTTAATTTTACATTTTGATTTTTGATATTTAATTTTCATTGAGGGAAGGTAATACAATGGAGACAATCTTGCAGACGAATATAACAGGTCTGGAGCCGAGCCGGGGTAAGGTCCGTGACATATATGATTTGGGCGACAAGCTGCTTATAGTAGCGACCGACAGGATAAGCGCCTTTGATGTTGTTATGGCTAACGGCATACCATATAAGGGAATCGTTCTGACGCAGATTTCAAAGTTTTGGTTCGATTTTTTAACCGGCCTGGTTGAGCATCATCTTATCAGCGACAATGTCAAAAACTTTCCACGGCCTTTTTGCAGCTTCGCTGAGCAGCTGGCTGGTCGGAGCATGTTAGTTAAAAAGGTTGAAGTTTTGCCGATAGAATGCGTTGTGCGGGGGTATTTGGCCGGCTCCGGATGGAAGGAGTACCAGGCGAGCCAAAGCGTTTGCGGGGTGAAACTGCCACCGGGCCTAAAGCAATGCGAGAAGCTCCCCGAACCAATCTTTACGCCTGCCACCAAGGCTGAAAAAGGAACGCACGATGAAAATATCAGCTTCCAGCAGAGCGTTGATATAATCGGTAGAAAGCCAGCCCGCTATGTGCGTGACAAGAGCATTGAGATTTTCAAAAAGGCAGATATTTACGCCGAGAGTAAAGGGATAATATTAGCCGACACGAAATTTGAGTGGGGCATTACCCCTGCTTCTGCTTTCGCAGAAAGCTGCGGGGGAAAGATTATTTTGATTGATGAGGTTTTGACTCCTGACTCTTCGCGTTTTTGGCCTGCGGATAAATATAAGACCGGCAGAGACCAGGAGAGTTTTGATAAGCAGTTTGTGCGAAATTACCTTGAGAGCATAAATTTCGATAAATCGGGTTCAGGCGTGGAGCTGCCCGAAGATATCGTAGCAAAGACCAGCCAGAAATACATCGAGGCCTACGAGCGCCTGACCGGCAAAAAATTCAAGTTCAGCAATTAAGAATTTTAACTGCGTATTCTTGTCAGGCAAAATGTAATTGCTCTTGCTGTGAATAGATTCGTGGACCCACTCCCAAGATTCTATCAAACTTCCTCAATAAATCGGGCTTTAAGTGTTCGAGTAATTTCGATATATCTTGCTTACTCTCAACTGAATAGAAACTCTTTTCAGGAGAGAAATAAACAAGGATTTTCTTTTTGCGCTCGCACAAATTCAGAATATTATTCAATGTGCCCTTGCTTAGGCCATCCCAAAGCATGAATCCGTAATCAGCTTCTTCGCACATAAGAATATCTTTAGTGCTATAATAATTAAAATCTTTTTTGCGACTGCTAGAATGAACATTCCGCGTTTCCCATTTTCCTATGTTGTTTCGGCACATATCATCCATGCAAAATACCAAGACATTTCGATAGTCCTTCTCTGATAGGTATTTTTGCATAGCTTTATCAGCACCATTCGCATCGCCAAGGAGGATAAGATATCCATTGGTAATAATATTGTCTATGTGTTCTATTACTCTTTGGCTTAAGCGTCCAACTTTGCGAGAGCCACCGAAAAACACCTTGATCATCTTCTTCTCCGAGTCACAGTAAGTGTAAGAGCATATACTTCTTTTACTTTTCCCTTTTCCTTTAATTCCCTTGTTATGGTGTTAAGAGTCGCTCCAGAACGATAAAGGTCGTCAAACAAAAGGATGTTTCGTCCTTCAACTTCACGTTTAACGACGGTGTAAGCATCTTTGAGAATCTCAATTCGCTTGTTATACTCATATATGTTCTTGAGTTCCTGAGTTCGTTTAACTTTAACCACACAGTCTGTACATAGTTTTATACTTGTAAACTTAGAGATGTCTTTTGCAATTGATATTACAGGTTGGAATGCACGCGCTTCACGTGAGGGAGGTACAGGGATGATCAAATCTAACGACCAATTCTTACTTTTTAAAAATTCCACAGAAATGTCAACGATAATCGAAATTACCGACTTGTCTGATTTGTATTTTAATCGATTTAACAATTCTCCCATATCACTATATTCGTTGTCAAACTGCTCGTGACCATATTCATTGTAACCGATAAATTCACTGCTTAGTGTATGAAGATCCAAAGCGTAACCGGAAGTCCAATTTCCTTTAATTTGCTTTGGTGAAATTTTTATCATGAGGTCCTCTATAATTGATCCAAACAATCGTTAATACTGTTTCACATAATCTATATTTATGTGTATACAAATTCTCTTGTCTGTCAATATTAATTATAGCACATTTAAACTCACAAATCAAAATTCAAAAACCAATAGCAACGATTTCAACTGAATCAAATAACAAAAAATGGCACTCGATAAAATATTTTTACACAAAACCCCGCCCTGCCGGTTAATATAATGTGGAAGCTGAGTGCGTTAGAACTTATCAAGCCAACAAGGTGCCTTGGAACGTAGCGAATGTCTTCTACACGTGCAGAGATTTTTGAACAGGTTAGAGCCAGGTATATCGGCTTACTGACATCGATCCTGTGGAAGCTGACGGGCGACCGAGAGCTTTTTACCGAGGCGATGCAATACGCCCTATTGGGAATATGGCAGCACCTCGGCAAATTAAACGGTCAAAAGGCATACGTTTATATCTATAGAATCGCGCTATCTGCCAATTCCAAGGCCTGGCGAAACAGAATCGGCCGAGATGGGCAGTTAAATCCTAACCAACCTGCCGGCAGCGCAGTCGAAGGGGACGACCTTGAGAAAAGCCCTGAGGAGAAGCTCGATAGAGATGAATTAGCTACGTTAGTCCGACGTGAAATCAGTCAGCTTCCAGACAAACAGGCTAATGCTATCGTAATGCGTTACCTTGAACAGCAGGATTACCCAAACATCGCCACGAAGTTATCCTGCACCGAGGCTTCCGCAAGGTCGCACGTATCCAAGGCTCTGGCAACACTGAAAAGCAAATTAGAGGCTCTGGCGTTACAGGAGCTATAAAATGAACAGAGAAAAAATCGAAGAAATCCTGAAAAATATTGGAAATGAAGATGTGCCGGCTGATTTGCACAAAATCGCTGAAGAGGTCTGCCGAGACTTTAACA
>CAZIED010000052.1:0-11985 GCA_964538525.1 uncultured Pirellulales bacterium
TCGCAATTGGCGCTATGGAGAAACCCTATAGAACCTCATAACTGCGTAACTTGGGTTAAATGCCATGGGGAAGGAATCAGTATATCTATTATTCTACCTTAGGCAAACCATCCAGGTTTCTTTGTGCCTGTTCAGTATAAATGCTATCTGGATACAAGCTGATAAAACTTGTCAAAGTCGCCCTGGCATCGGCTAAAAGCTTCTTTTTCTGCTCGGTGGTTGCCTCGCCCAGCCGGCGCCATATCCCAATTTTTAATAGGGCCAGCTCGTATAACGCCTGCATCCCCCCGTCGGTACCCTGAAACTCCTTGTACAGTTGATTTAGTTTTTCCGCCTGCAATTGCTCATCGGCAATAAGCTTAGCTTGCGCCAACAAGACATTATCACGGAGCGGGTCCTTTCCACGCATTTGTTCCAGAAGCTCATTAAGACGCTCAGAATAGTCCTGCCGATAAGGATTTAACATCACAAAATCAGCCAAACGTCTTCTCGAATCAGCCGTTTGTGTCCGATTGCCAGGTCCTATGAGATTATGAAGATAATCCAGTTTTTTCTTCAGCTCATCTAATTTGACCAATGTCATTACAGAATCAGGCGGCGGGCGAAATGGACCCAGCAAGCTATTTTCTTCCCCTTTTTGTCGCTGCTGAAGCCGCTTGACAAGCTCACTGAGTTTAGCCTGCGCATCAGCGAGCAAGGCATCAGCCTGCTCGAATTTACCCTGGCCAGCCCAGTGCTTCGCTATTCGCCATCGCGCCTCTAATGACTCGGGACTGCCGGCAAAATCCAGGTACAACCGATACCAGATATCACGCGACCTTTCACGCGGGTAATCATGGTAAAAGTGCAGTATTTCTTTCTGACCCAACAGTGTTATATCAGGACTATATTCATTGAGAATCGCCTTGTAATAAAGTGCTATGGGCATCCTGCTGCTCACAGACCGCCTCTTTTTATACTCGTCATAAAATACACTCGGCATCCACCATGACTTAGGCGGATTTATAAAAAGGTCATACTGCCGGTCGAGCCATTGTTTTTTTTCCTGATACCTTAACTCATCAGGCAATATGAACCAGCCGGGCCAGCGGTCATAATTTAACTGCATCTGGATTTCCCTTTTCAGCTCCTTGCGAAGCGGTATCGGCTCATCAGGATAAAAAAAGCCCGACAAAATACTTCTTACAGCCGGGTCTTTAATAGATCTGTCTAATGCTTCCGTGATACTGTGGTCGTGAAACTCATTTACATATTCAGGATTATTCTTGGCTACGTGAAGCTGGTAATTTAATTCATCAAAGCCGATTCTTGTCTCAAATGTCAAAATAGTTACAAAAAAGAAAACAGATGTAACCATCCACACCAGGCCTGGCCGATAACGCGTATAATGGCCTATGCCAAGAACCAAACCGGCTATGCCCAAACCAATCAGCCATGCGCAGACCCACGGTGCAAAGGAGAACCCCCAGGTAATAGGTTCCACTCCTCGCGTTCCTCCACAAAAGCCCCAGTAAATAAGATATGGAGCCGTGCATAAAACTATCGAAGTTATTCTTGAGCGAAAACGCAAAGGGCGACATGCTACAGCCACACAGCTTATCAAAATGCAAGCCGCCAGGCCCGGCAAATTCGCTATAAAAAATACCTGCAGGATGAAAAGAATACTATAGCTGAAGCTGAAAAGCTGCGAAATCAACACTGGCACAATTGCGAAAACACCCATCAACAATGCCAAGACAAGAATCATCCACGGATACTCAAAAATGCTCAAAGCCCCCGCTGAATAATTTCGAATTTCGAATTTCGAATTTCGAATTTCTGTGACATCGAGGCGCCACGACCTCGGAGAAATTAAAGCTGCAAGATCAAACGGCCAAAACGAGCCGCTGACGATTTTCGACCAGAAAAGACAGCACAATCCAAACACAATCAGCGCAATTAACCAGCATCTCTGCACATTCTCATGGCTATAATGCAATGTAGGACCAAACGCCATGAAGGTACCTCGCCTGCGCTGGGGTACGTGCGTCTTCACCGCATCCGGCACAGACGGACTTGACCCTGCGGAAGCAGATGTCACTTTGGGCGTCTTTTCAATCTGCTTGCCATTTTTAGCCATATTTGCACAGTTTATAAACGCACAAAGCACACGTATCCGTGTGCTCTGGCTTTTTTTCGTATTCTCGTAGTTCCCTCAGTGCAGGGCCCGGCACTGAGGCGTTTTTTATCATGTTCCTTCACCACTACTGGCTAAATAAATAATCTGCTCAGCCGTAAGCTCGTCTATGTTGATCGACATCGACTTTAGTTTGAGTCTGCTTACCTGCTGTTCTATCCCCACAGGAACATCATGAACCGCCACCGCCAGCCTGTCTCTTCTTTTTGCCACATATTCGGCTTCCAGCGCCTGCGTCGCAAAGCTCATGTCCATAACACTGGCGGGATGGCCGTCGGCTGCCGCAAGGTTTATAAGTCTGCCCTCGCCCAGAAGATAAATGCGTTTATTGTTTTTCAGCACATACTCATCAATGTGCTTACGCACGTGTCGGTTTATCTTTTTGCTAAGACTTTTTAGAGCCGGTATGTCTATTTCAACATTGAAATGACCGCTGTTGGCAACTACTGCTCTGTCTTTCATCATCCGGAAATGCTCGGCTCGAATGACATTTTTATTGCCGGTTAGTGTCACGAACAAATCGCCCACTTTTGCCGCCTCCGCCATTGAACAAACAATAAAGCCGTCCATCGTCGCCTCTAATGCCTTGATGGGGTCAACTTCGCTGACATAAACAGTAGCCCCCAAACCCTTTACCCGCATGGCAAAGCCCCGGCCGCACCAGCCATAACCTGCTACGACAACCTTTTTGCCGGCTATCAGGAAATTTGTCGCCCGAATAATGCCGTCAACGGTCGATTGGCCTGTCCCATACCGATTATCGAATAAGTGTTTGGTAGCGGCGTCATTAACCGCTACGACCGGAAACCTTAAAAGTCCTGCTTTTTCCATTGCTCGCAGACGAATAACGCCTGTCGTGGTCTCTTCCATACTCGCAAGAATCCTTCCTGCATCCTTCGTCCTACGCGTATGCAGCTCGTTCACTAAATCTGCGCCGTCATCGAATGTAATCACGGGCTGATGATTTAATGCCTGGTTGATATGCCTGTAATAGGTGGCGCGATTTTCCCCGCAGATCGCAAAAACCGGCACCTTGAAATCTTTGACCAGCGACGCAGCAACATCGTCTTTAGTGCTCAAGGGATTAGAAGCGCAGAGTACAACATTTGCACCTCCTGCCTTTAGGGTTCGGGCCAGATTTGCCGTCTCAGAGGTTATATGTAAACAGGCTGAAACGTTGAAACCTTTCAAGGGCTTACTCTTTGCAAATCTGTTGCGTATCGCCGCAAGCACCGGCATATCGTTACAGGACCAGAGAATGCGTTTCTTGCCTTCGGGTGCCAAAGACAGATCAGCCACATCATGTTTCATTAGTGAATCCTTTCATAAAAAATCAAACTATTTCCTCGTATTTTGATTCTTGATACTCCACAGGCATCGAGAATCGAGGACTGAAACCCGTATTTTAAAAACAAAGTATCGATTTGGCAACCTTTTATCTTGATAAATCATAACTAAATTGGCCTACGCTATTTAACGATAGATTTCTTTGGGGCAATACGGTTTGCCTCTTGATGTGGTACTTTTGGTTCACCGGTATAGCATAACAACGTTTTTTGTTCATTGTTCATAGTTCGTTGTTCGCTGTTTATCGATGAACTATGAACTACGAACTATAAACTCACTGTACGCTAAATCCTGTTCACTATTTCCTGGGACTAATCGATTCCGCCCATCATATCTTCCTGCATCATTTGATAATACTGATCCATCTGCTCATATCCCCCAGGTGCGACTCGTCTTCGAGTAATTCCGGTTGCTCTGCCGCCCCACGCCCGCAAAGGCTCTCTCGTCTCTTTCGACAGGCTGTTGATATCATTATATACAGCCGTCAATTCCGAAGGCCAATTAACGGCAGAAATTGCCATGCGTTCAATATTTGTTCCATCAAAAGTGAAGAATATATCAAAATAAAGTCTCTGCCGAAGTGGACCTGCGGCCGGGCTGCCGCCTTGCGGGATATAATCATTAACCGCTACAGTATCAACCAAAACCGCACCGGTACTATAATCGATTGTGTCAGGCTCATTGGATATCTCTTGTAGCATGTAAGGGTCAGGGCGCCTCGAATCCCTACGCTCCGTAGTATTCTGGTATGGAGACCCCATCATGGAACCACGCAGACCTCTGGTTGTCAAGCCCGCCCCGGCGTAAGCAGAGGTCTTTTTCTCTAACTCTACGACCTTGCCGATAGCTTCTCCCTGCCTGACTGGAAAGTCTTCGCTATACCAGTAACCTAACACATACCTGGAGACCTGAACTGTAACCTTCTTGGCGGCCTCTTGTATATCTTTGGCAAAAAAATACAATCTCTTTTGAATCGCCACCGGATTAGTCTCTTCGGAAAACGTCGTCCATAAAATAGCCTGATTCTGCAAAGATTTGTATTGTGGTTTGAGCTGGTTGGTCCCGGCAACGGGATTAAACACACCCAATCTAATCCTATATCGGTAGGTACTGCCGGGGTCAACCGTATCATCATGCGCCCAAAATACCAAAGGCTCACGCCATTTCGACAAATCTGTCATCTCCGTAATCAAAAGGTTTTCATATTCATAATAAACATCCTCCGATACAGGCTGGGACACCGCAGAGCGTGAGCCTGTTCGTGTGTCTCTGGCCTGCCCAGGATATAAAGGATTTACCTCGTTCTCGCGTTCATTCGGGCTTCTTGTTCTGGGGCGTCGCTGTCCACCATAAGGCCCTGTATCACCAAGCCCTGCATCGCCAGAAAGTCCAGTATCACCTCGACCGGCTCTGCCGGTATCGCGTCCCCTTCTCGTCCCTCGTCCCTCGTCCCTCGTCCCTCGTCTCTGCGTCGTGCCTGCACCTTCATTGAACAATCCGCCGCTGCTCCTATTCTGGCCGGGTCTTGTACCGATTCCTCCGCCTCGCCGGTCATCAAAAAGCTGCTGGTCAGACTGACGTCCGGCTTCCTCTTTCTGTTTCTGGATCTCATCTCGTCTCTCCTGCAGCTTTTCTTTCTTCTTTAACTCTACAAACTTCTTATGCAACGAAGGCGGAAACCACTCCTGACCTGCGGATGCAATTTGATAAGAAGGCGGCTGTAGCAGCTCCATTATCACATCCGGCTCATTAAACTGCAGCAAACGAACTTTTATCCCACCCGGCGGCAGAGCCTCGACGCCCTCTACAATCTCGAACATCCTCTTACGACGATCAATCTTGCTGCGAGGCACATCCTGCCAATCACTCCAGGAACCATCATCCAGCAGCTCTTGTCTCTGCAGTTGGACAGCAGCAAAAACCGGTGTCGCAAGGCACGGGTCACGCCATTGTATCGGAACATCCTCACCGGCAAAACTTTCCTTAAACTTCTTGTACAAATCCGCTATGGCAAATTTCGCCTCAACCGTCACCAAATCAAGAGCGTCAGGCTGAGGCACCGCATTTTCATAAGGGGTGTCCTCGGTAACCTGTAAAGTAGGCACATAAGCCGCCGCTCTTATATGCTCAATTGCCACATTATTGACCTCTCCTATTAATCCATCGGTCACGGGAAGGGCATACTGCCTGCCACCAAATATATCCGTCGAAATATTATTCGGCAGAGGCACAGGAAAACTTGTGTCAACAGAAGGTATGGCCATACCCATCAGGCCCGCAAATCCCTCCTTTAGCTCGCCCGGAATCCCTTCTCTAACCGGGTCATTGGCGTCTAAAACGCCGTTCAATCGTGATACGTATTCCTTGCCCGGGGCGGGCGGCTGATTAAGCTTATCCTCCAACCGCTGAGCCTGCTGTCTTATGTACTTATCGATTTCGCTGGGGCCGAACCTGCTATTATCATAGCTGACTGCGTTGGGACTAATCAGAATACGTGTAATCAAAAGCCATAAACAAACAAGCCCCGCTAATGCCAGCACTATCTTTTCAATATGTCCTTCTAAAAAGCTCCCGATTTTCCTGATTATTGCCATCATCTTCACACCTTTAAACGGCTAATTGTTTAAGCTTCCAACCTTCGCTGCCCACCAAATAATTAGTCACACACTTCTGCCAAATTCCCGTGCAAGCATCACTTTTTTTTCTCTTCTCCCTTCAGCTCGGTCTTTATCGTTTCAGGCTTTATAGCATCATAACCTGCCCTGTCGAAGATATATTCACAAATTAAATCCAATTCCTCCACAGCGTTGTCACCATAACGATAGAGAGCATGATCCTGAATTTCTCGTTCAACAGGCTTTACATTGCTTTCCAAAATTGTTATCTGGTTATGCTTACAGGTTTGCTGTGGCTCAAGCCGGTCGTCCCAGCCTGAGAATTTATGTTCCTTGGCGCTGCAGAGCTCCCGCATAAAAGGTAAAACCGCATCTGCACTAACTAAAACAACCACATTGAAATGCATAACATCAAAATCTTCATTACTGAACCGTCCGGTGCAGGGAATTGTAAGACCATCCTTAATCGAAAGAACGTAGCTGGGCTTGTCATCCATGGACTTTCTTCCCACTTTCACACCTGCCGTCGGCCGATACCTCATCGACATCGACCTTCTTTCACTAAGAGTAAAACTTACCCTTATAAGTCTTTTAACCGGCGAAGTAATAACACTTTTTGAGCCGGCGTTACAAGCAGCTATGGTATCAAAAACATCTTCAACGATCCAATAGCCAGATTGCCAATACCAGCAATCTTTAACCGCTTCCTCTCTTCCCGGATGCTGATATTCCCCCCAAAATTCGTATCCACTTACATCGACCGGCTGCGCATAAACAGAGCCGCTTTGTGCTTTATCCCGACATATCTCATCCACTATTGTCGCGTCGATATCGCTCGTTACTCTGACAGAACCCCTAAATAAACTGCCATACGACATCGGACTTCTCGAATAAGGCCTTGCCGACCTGCCGCCAAACCGGTTGCGAACAGATGAGCTTTGTAAGCTCCTCTCCAGCTCGGCTTCCGCAGGACAGTCTGTAGCATTTATCTGGGCAATCTTGCGCTCGACTGCAGCACGAAATTGCCGACCAAATTCCTCAAAAATCAATTCTGATTTATCTTTCGCATCAGGAAATATCCTGTAGCTTAATAACTGTCTTTGTGAGCTTTGATGAACCAAAAGCTCTATCTGATTAGCGTCGTTAGTATATAACTGCTGATACTTTTTCTCCTGTTTCCACTGCTCGCTCGACAAGGTGCTGGCTCTGCTGGATTGAATGGTCCTACCCTGTGCTACACTTTCAGCCCCTATCTGCCTCTTTAATTTGCTGCTCATAAATTGTGTTGGTACAAAAAGACCTATCGACACCACGCCTACGACAACTGCTATCAGCAGTGACGTATTATTTCTTAAAACACTAAGCTTCTGCAGAACAATCTTAAAATTCGGAACTTTCATTTTAAGCCACCAACCTTTTTAGTTTCGAGTTATGAGTTTTTAGTTAATAGTCAAAAACGCCTTAACTTAACATTCATTGCTCAAAACTTTTAACTATTAATTACTCTAATCCCCTATGCCTCCAATGTCCTTGCCGCTCTTGGGGGCAGGCGTGGATGTTCTCGGCATAATAGCACCATCGGACGAAGGTATAAGAGCCGCCTGGGCTACAACTGGAGAACCTCTCCAAACAATTTTGAAGTTCAATACAAACCAATTGTCATTAATTAAATAGTTCGGCCTGCCTCTGCTGTCGAGCTTCGCTTTGCCGTACTGATCTAAGTCAGCAACTTTGCTGATTACCTCTTTTGTCATCGGGTCGATGAGAACCTGACCCGCAGTGTCTGGCCCGAGCCCGCCTGGTGTGGTTTGACCGGCAATGTCAGGCTTGAAATCTAAAATCCCTATACCGGGAGGAAGCTCAACGGACAAATCTACAGGACCTTTATCCAGCCTGAAATGCTCAGCCTTACCTTTATCTAATAACTCAAACAGAGTATTGCCGTCAACAACATAATCAAGATACATCAGCCGGGTAACAAATCCCCATTTGTCAGGTTGATTATCGACACCGGCAGGATCCAATAATTCGCCTAAATATTTATAGGGGCTGTATCCGACTATAGTCACTACAAAACCAGCCTTCTTTTCAGGTGCAGCCACCTGACCCTCAAGACCATAAGGAGTAAATCGATCTGAAAAACCCTCCCTCATCATTTCTGGCGGCATCATATAATCATCGATTCCCTCTCCCATCCCTCGCTGGGATAAGTCCATACCGCTGCGTCTCATCATAGCCGTAGCACCGAATTGTGCACTTTCCAGGTCGTCGGAAAAATAAATGGACATACTGGTTAAAAATAGTTGTTTTCGTTCTTTGCGATGAGTACGCAAAACCGTCTCTACATCGTTTTTGGCAAAAGCCTCATAAAGCTCCTTTTGCTCAGTATTGTTTTTGGCGTTTGGCAATGAGGAAAGTATAATTTCGTTTAACAGCGGTACTATTTGCCTGTATTTGAACGGCTCGAATCGCTTTTTGATCATGTCCTGAGATTTTTGATTCTCACGCTTCTGCTCCTCAAGCTCATTATTGGCCTGCTGGGCGGCATTAATGATGCTGCTAATCTCTCGTCGAACCTGGCTGTTTCTGGCGTAGTTGATCCTATCCAAGCCGGTTCTGGCCAGGCACATAAACGAGACCACAAGCAGCAAACACGCTGCTGCAATAAAGTATCTACCTTTACTTACCCAGGCTATCGACCGGGCAATACTCCTTGGGAGCAGATTGCATGTTATCCGCCCCAAGCCCAAACCTTGAAGCCCAAGACCATAAACAACACCAAGGTCTGATACATTCTCATGGAACTTAGCCGCTGAGACAGCCGAGCTTATGGCCAGCTTTTTGAATGAATCTGGCCGTTCAACAGGAAGCTGGAGGCTCTGCTGCAAGTACTTTATTAGTCCCCGTAGCTTTGTTCCGCCACCGAGCGCAACAACCTTCACAAATTTTGTGTTTGCGTTGGTACTATTATAAAAGCCCAATGACCGTTGCACTTCGGATACCAAATCTGTAAAGACCGGCTTCATAGCCTGCAAAATCTGACGGGCATATTTGCTTACTGCTGCGGTGCGTTTTAATTTCTCCGCTTTTTCAAAATTAAGCCTGAACGCATCCGCAATAGCTTTAGTAAATGTATTGCCGCCTATAAGGATACATCGCTGCCACACAACCGACTTCGTACAAACTACTAAATCAGTGTTTTCAGCACCTATATTGATAACAATAATAGCTTGACTTTCCGAAACGAGTAAATCCGCGTAGTCGTGCAAAACATAATTATATAGGGCCATTGGTGCCATTTGAACGCAGGACACCTGCAAATTTTCCCTGTTAAAATGCTCCAGTACCGAATTGACCGTCTCATTTTTAATTGCAAAAAGGCCGACCTTCTTTTCGGGACTATCCATCGCCGTCATCATTTGCCAGTCCCACTGAACTTCATTTATATCAAAAGGAATCTGCTGAACCGCCTCGAATTTGACGATTTCTGGAATGCGTTTTGGCTCGACTGGCGGAAGGTTCACAAACCTGGCGAAACTATTTTGGCTTGGAACCGAAATAATTATATCACCACTGCTCAAATCATTTCGCTGCAAAAATTGGCGTAAGGTTATAGCAATCAGCTCATCTCTTTCTGCTGGTTTAATCCCGCTTCCGGTCAGTATTTTGCCGTGCTCGCTATTATCAAAGCCGGTAACTTCCAAAACTCCGCGGGCAGTGGATAAGCGTAACGCTTTTAGGGAATTATTCCCTAAATCTATTGCCCATATCGTATCGGATACTTCCGCCATAAAAAACCTCTCATTATATAGCCATCTTGGTTAGTGGTCTTGTAAATCCATTCCAATAAATATAAATTATATCATATTATGAAAACCTTTTCCATAAATACTTTCGGCTGCAAAGTTAATCAGTATGAAAGCCAGCAAATTCGTCAGTTTCTCGAACGGCTTGGTCTTAACCAAATCGAAACATCTCAAAGGCCCGATCTTGTTGTCATAAATACCTGCTGCGTCACCCATATCGCCTCAGCTAAAAGCCGACAATACGTTAGAAAAACACAAAAACAAAGTCCCGGGGCTGTTATTGTGGTTTGTGGATGCCTGCCCATAGTACAAAATAACGGACTTACTGGTCTCGGCGGAAATATCTGCTTTATCAGCCATAGAAACGAGCTTGCCGATAAATTAAACGAAATTGCTGCCGGCAAAAAAACCTTCCCAGATTTCCAAAGTCTCCAAACCTGCCAAAATATTATTAAATCAAAAAATGATTATTCAATCAAGCGTATAGAAAATTTAGCCCAATATGCCGACTTGCCTAATCTTACCGCTTTTAAGGATCATACCAGAGCTTTTTTAAAAATACAAGATGGCTGCGACGGTCACTGCTCCTATTGTATTGTACCCCAAACCCGCCCTTTTGTTCACAGCAAATCTGCCGAGGCGATCCTGCAAGAAGCGCAAGCCCTTGTCGCAGCCGGCCATAAAGAAATCGTCGTAACTGGCGTATTCCTCGGCGCTTTCGGCCAAGAAACCGTCAGACGAAAAAACTGGCAAAGCAAGCAAAATGACAAATTACCCGACCTGCTCGACAAACTTGCGCAAATCCCCGGTCTTTCAAGGATTAGATTAAGCTCGCTTGAGCCTGCTGATGTTACGCCATGTTTACTCGATACCTTTTGTAAGCACCGTAATATTATGCCACATCTGCACTTATCGCTTCAGTCCGGCTCAAATGAAATCCTTAAAAAAATGTGCAGACAATATAACGCAGACGACTTCAGAGATAAGGTCTCTCTGATTAAATCCCAATTGGATAGACCCGCAATATCGACCGATATTATCGTTGGTTTTCCTACTGAAACTGACGATGATTTTGAGCAAACCGTTTCTTTAGCCAAAGAAGTAGGCTTTGCCAAGATGCACGTTTTTGCCTTTTCGCCTCGTAAAGGCACCGCTGCTGCAAATATGCAAGGTACTGTAAATTCTAAGGTTATAAAAAAACGATCAAAAATACTGCGCGAGCTTGATAAACAATTGCAGCACGATTTTCGCCAGCAATTTATTGGCGAAACAGCAGAAGTTTTGTTGGAAAATAGCGATAGCCACTCCGCCCAGCGATTGGCGGGTCGAGCTGAGAGATATTTTTATGTTTATTTAAATAATTCAGACAGCAAAATGAGAGACAACGAACTTGTCAGCGTGAAACTAATTAAGAATGAACAAAACGGTGTCCTCGGCGAGCTACGCAGGGCAGGAGGAGGACACAGAGAAAATGATTAGCCGGCATGCCTGTCATGCCGGTCGAAGGCGAGACATAGTTTAACCGGCACGCCCATCGTGCCGGTCAACTCAATACGCATAACGCACGACGCAATACAATTATATTATCTTGCGGAAAAATACCAACTATCTTGTCTCGGCGTAGGCCTTCGCCGAAGCGGGATGGGTATAAAGCGCCTTTTCCTTAGGCAGGCTCTGATCAAAGCAAAAAGGGATAGACGATGGATAAAAAAGATGAATGAATATAATGGAAAGTGGGTAATTTTAAAAAAATTTCGAGAATGTTTTTGACTTTATTGGCGTATTAGGTAAATTTGTACAAGATACGAGGGAACCAATTGAAGGGAAAACAAACGAAATGCAAGGAGGCATATTTTTTATTGTAATACAAGCCATAAGAGTAAATTACAACTCCAATTTATCCGCAAGTCTGATTAAATAACATTCAAAATGTCAAGGAGGATATGTGATGGCAAACAAAAGTTTCTTAAAAGCGATTAGTTTTAGTTGTACTGTCTATTTTCATTAAAGTCTTGTAAGTCTTTATGACGACTATCTTTCC
>CAZIED010000053.1:0-11923 GCA_964538525.1 uncultured Pirellulales bacterium
TTCGGGACAACAAAACCGGCAGCATCCTGTTCATCGGCCGAGTGACGAATCCAAAGGATTAAACGTCAATAAGAACACCAAACAACATAAAATAAATTTAGAAGTTTCGTTCGACGAAGCCGGTGTCGATTTTGTTTTTGACATAAAGATTGTGCGAGATGATGTCTAAACAAGCTGGGATGGTGGTCTTGATCGGCTCAATCACAAATTCATGCAAGGCTCTCTTCATTGTAGCGATTGCCTCGGAACGGCTCTTCTGATGAACAATAACCTTTGCAATCATCGAGTCGTAATCTTTTGAGACCGTCCAGCCCTGATGAACGTGCGTATCGACTCGCACGCCCGGACCACCTGGCTGAATGTATCTTGTAATCGTGCCCGGACAAGGAGCAAAATCCTTCGCAGGGTCCTCGGCATTTATCCTGCACTCGATTGCCACGCCGTTATGCTTGACGTTTCTCTGACTAATATCAAGCTTTTGGCCGGCAGCGATTTTTATCTGCCATTTAATCAAATCATGGCCTGTAACCATCTCGGTAACCGGATGCTCAACCTGGATGCGTGTATTTACCTCGATGAAATAAAACTTTTTATCCTTATCCAAAAGAAACTCCACCGTCGCAGCATTAACATAATTTGCTTCTTTTATGAGCTGAATCGCAGCCTGGCAAAGCTCATCTCTGCTGCGTGCATCCAGAACGGGACATGGTGACTCCTCAATCATCTTTTGATGCCTTCGCTGAATGGAGCAGTCTCTTTCATAAAAGTGTAAGATATTGCCCGCCGCATCTGCCATAACCTGAACTTCCACGTGTCGAGGCTCGACGATGTATTTTTCCAGATATACGCTGCCATTACCGAAGGCGGCTTCCGCCTCGGCACGTGCTGCGCTAAAAGCCGAGCTCAAGCTATCATCGTTATGCGCAAATCTCATGCCGCGTCCGCCGCCGCCTGCAGCAGCTTTTATCATCACGGGATACCCAATCTTATTTGCCAGTTTCACCGCCTCAGATTCATTTTCGATTACACCATCGGAGCCTGGTACGACTGGAACTTCGGTTTTTAGAGCCAGCTTGCGCGCCTCAACCTTATCGCCGAGCAGCCGCATCGCCCCAACAGGCGGGCCTATAAATGTTATGCCGCAGTCCTCGCATATCTGAGCAAAATTAATATTCTCAGCTAAAAAACCGTAGCCGGGATGAATTGCCTCCACATTAGTAATTTCAGCGGTGCTTATAATATGCGGAATATTAAGATAGCTTTCGGCACAGTCAGCAGGTCCAATACATATAGCTTCATCGGCAAGCTTCAAATATGGAGCGTCTCTATCAGCCTCGGAATAAACCGCAACCGTTTCGATATCCAGCTCCCGGCAGGCCCGAATGATACGCAGAACTATCTCACCACGATTCGCTATCAGTATTCTGGAAAACATATTCTCGTATATCGTATTGCGTATTGCGTATTGCGTAGAGCGTATATCGCCAAAAATTCCTTTACACAATACGCATCACGCACTACGCACCACGAGTTAGTCTGGTTTTACCTTAAAAAGGACTTGGCCATATTCAACAGCCTGGCCGTTGTTTGCTAATACCTCGACAACCGTTCCACTCATCTCTGCTTTTATCTCATTCATCACCTTCATTGCCTCTATTACACAAACGACGGTCTGCGGCTCAACATGTGAACCCACTTCAACATAAGGCTCGGAATCTGGGGATGGCGTCGCGTAGAAAGTCCCAACGATTGGGGATTTTATCTCCACCAAACTTTCTGCCTGTTCCCGTGTCGCTGACGACGTTTCAGCCGCCGGCGTCTTGGCTACATCAGCTCCAGCAGGGACAGCAATAGACTCCGGTTTTAACGCTGTTGCTGGAGCTAAAATTGTCTGCTGCGGCACGTGACGTTTCAAAAATATCTTGTCATCCCCATGCTTTATCTCAAGCTCGACCAGCCCATTTCGTTCCATTATTTCAATAAGCTCTTTTATCTTCTGCAAATCGGTGTCTTTTTGAGCCATCGCCGCTTCCTTTCCCCGCCTTCGGCGGACCGATTAAAGCACAACAAGTATAACTACAATACACTTTTTTGTAAAACAATTTCCAATTCTGCTCAATTGATATGTGCGCGATTTGACTGACGGAAGCGGTCTATAAAAAAACCACGGCGACAAATTGACGCCGTGGTTTGCAAATCTGATTGTTGTCAACTGCGCTATTCGTATATATGTGTAGCTTCTGTTGCTTCAACCAGCCGGACGAGCTGATCGCTGCTCATGGTGACTTTAAAGCGCACATCACCTGGTTTTATCCCTTTAACGATGACACGCCATGTCGCCTTTGCACTCGGTGCAAGGCTTGGTAATGGAGCCAAGCTTATTGTATTACCCATTAACGAACCGGAAGTTGCCCCGGCCGAAGTCACGTATTGCACTTTATCTTCCAAGGTACAAATAATCCGAATATTAGTGTCAGGAGCCGAACCTTGATTTGTCAATGTGATTACGTAAGTAGTGGGACTACCTACCTCGATCGGGTCCTCAAGGTCGTTAACTTCAAGATGCACCGCAGGCATCCCGGTGACCGATGTATTCAAAGAGGCCGTCACAGTCTCTGCACAATAGGCGGTGACAGTTGCACTGTTTGTTACTGTACCTACACTCGTTGGTATATACGATACACGCATCTTTCTGGAAGCATTAGGTTCAAGAGCACCCAACTGCCAGACTAACTTTGAGCCGCTAAGTTTCGCACCGGAAGTAGCCTCTATTGAAGTAACACCCGCAGGGATAATTTCTTCTACAACGGTATCTTTTGCGACACCATCTCCATTATTGGCGATTGTTATTTCGTAGGCCAATGCCCGGCCAAGATACTGCCTTTGCGGCCCTGTCTTGGAAACTGCCAGTTTTGGCTGGCGTATTGTTATTACAGCCGGTAACGATTCTACAACAAGGTTGGTTGCAGAATTCACTGCTGCTTTATTAATATATACACCGGCTTTTGTAGCTCGCAGCTGAGTCGAGAACTTCTGTGACTGACCTGCGGCTAACGCACCAACGTCCAATATAAGTTCGCTCTTGCCATCCGCCGTCTGCAGACCGGCGGGAAGAGTATCTATGATTTTCAAGTTTTGTGCGATTCCCGTACCTGAATTGGTCAAAACAAATTCCACCGGAATCGGCTCGCACAGCAATAATTCCGTCGGCATCGTCATTGTCAGGGCCAGCTTGGACTGGACAATCTGGACGTTAGTATGTACTTGCATGGCCTGAGTAATAGTTGTGCCGTGGTCGAGCTGATTAGAGCTCGTGCCCTTGCCGGTAATTGTAATCTGCCTGCTGGATTTCGGCCCGAGCACATCCATTGTCCAAATCAATTTATTTGCTTCTCTTTTCGGTGCCGGACTGGCATTTATGAACTCGAAATCAGTTGGAAGCTCTTCTGTTATTACAATGCCGGGAAGCGTAACATCCGTCAGATTTGTGACTTTAATGGTATAGTCAAATGGGTCTTTCAGACCCACTTCTCTCGGCATGACTTTGTCAACACGAATAATACCATAATCCACACTCGGATAGGTCATCGAGACTATATAAGCAACAGACTCATTCACAGCTACCAGGTTTGGCTTAACCTCGGCAGGTCTCTCGACAGCAACAGGTGAAATGCCCGGCAAAGTCTCTACTACTGGTTTGAGACCAACATTTTCTACAGGCTGTTCAACCGTACTGGGTTCAGCCGGCCTAATTCCCCAGACGTTGTCCTGCATGTTATGACTTTGGCAGCCCCAAAAAGCCAACACCAATAAAAGAACCGAGATATTCAATAATCTTCGCATTGGACATCTCCTTTCGAATCTTAAAATTATTTCAAGGAGACCACGTTTTATTTGCACATTAAACCGCACATCCTTAAAAAAGCTTTTATATAAACAAAACAAACTTTTTTAGATGGTTTCTCAGGATATTGTGGTCGTTTGGAATGAATCCCCTTCCTTTCCTGCACAAATAAGCCATAGTCTAACTTTTTGTAAAATACTCCTCCTTATAGGCTTTAAAAACCAACGCGCATCCATTCTCATAAATTATACGTTATAAAGAACCAATTACACAATATGAATTGTTAATTCATCTAATTATACCATATTATCCATGTTCTCGTCAATAGCAATGTGCATGTTAGACTGGAAAGGCTGCTCGGAAATTATACAAAGTTAAGTATAGAACCGCTCCAAAACTGACTTTTAAGTCCTATAATTATTGAAAGAAAAATTTACCCCTTATATTGAGTCGAGACTTGGCTATACTCCCCCTAATCCTCAAAAGTGAATTGTTTTTTCCAATATATCAAATATTGCTTATATTTGTAGAATTATTATAGGACACGAAGCGACGGCTTTACGCCGCTGAATCGGCCTGCAACAGTTCGGTCGCACTCGCACAAGGTCACTATTCAATGTTTTCATGGTAATTAACCTGCCAAAGTGTCAGCTGAACCATTCTTTGAATTTTTTATACCCAAAAGAGAAATCGCCTGTAGAAAAACAGGTCAGTGAAATATTAAATTAGGGGATTTCCATCCCAACCGCTGTAATATCATCAACCGCCGATGGAGCAACTGTTCGATTTTTCGCTACCGTGTTTAATCTGTCCATCATCTCCATTATGGGTAAATCTTTTATTTGATTGAACTCTTCGGTAAAACGAAAACCTGCTAAATCGTTGAAACTGCCGATAAAAGATTCAGCTCCGTCAGAGTACATTAACAATTTATCGCCAGGCTGGAGCTGAATGGTCCGCTGGACAAATTCCGCATTCTCGAAAACTCCGAGCAAAGACCCCCGCAATTCCAACTGTTCCGGCTGTTTTCCACGCCTGATAAGAATCGGATAGGGATGCCCTGCGCGAGCAAAAGTTAATTGCAAGGTCTTTATATTCAACAGACAATAACAACACGTAACAAACTGATAACCGGAAAGTTTCTGGCTTGACATCCTCGCGTTAAGATTTGTCATCACCTCCTGTGGTGAGAATATACGATAATTGTTGCCTACGGTCTCTCGCATAACCAAAGCTTGTTTGACAAATATAGTCAAAAGCGCTGCGGGCACGGAATGCCCCACTGCATCAGCAATATAAAAACCGATGTGCTGTTCATCAATGCGGACTACATCATAAATATCGCCGGAAACCCACTCCGCGGGCAGAAATATAGTAGCCCAACGCAGCTTATCACTGTTTGGCAGTTGTGTCGGTAAAAAATCACGCTGAACTAGGCCAGCCATGCGGAGCTGCCCTTTCAGATCATCGACCGATGATTCAGCTACCTGAAATTGCTCGCTGGATGTATTTTTAGAGCTCTTTTCTGCCTCGCTGACCGGAGCTGCGGGTTTAACCGTAATGCGGGAGCTTCTTTTCCGATATGCAAGGTTGAGACCGATTCTAACCCATAAATCTTCGGTATCAACGGATTCCATCGCGCTAGCCACAGAGAAACTGCTTAATGTAGGTGCCAATGAAAAACTTCTTATCGGGGTCTTTTTTCGGCCGTTAAGCAGAATCAAACCGATATTTTCCATCTCCAGAAATTCAATGATTTGGGCTAATTGTTGCTGTTGTGGTGTGTCCAGCTCCTCCGGATCAACAATAACAGTTCCAACAAGGTCAATTCGATCTCGTATCTGATTGAACCTGTCGAAAGGCAGTGCTAAAAAGGAAAGCTTGCTCTGCCTCAAGAGCTGCTTTATTTCAGCAAGCATATAACCCTTGTTCGTCAGATAAATAACATCAGTAAATCCTTTTAGCCCTGCAGAACTACTTAATAACCCTGCTTTTCCCATTTTTATGTGCCCTTTTGTATTACAGGACGTAGTGTAAATGTAAATTCTTCAATCATTTGCAATGATTAATTTCGGCTTATTAGGCGTGATACTTTGCGATTTTTTATGCTTTTAGTTATGAAACAAGCACAGCGGCGCATCAGCAAGTTGTATGATTTATAAAGTGCCTTCAGCCGGTGAATATCGCTGAACCGATGCGGAGGATTGTTGCCCCCTCCTCGATAGCAATTTCGTAGTCTGAGCTCATTCCCATACTTAGTTCAGTAAACTGAGGGCCGACAATCTTTTCGCCTCGCATTTCAATAAACAGCTCCCTTGCCCTAATAAAACTTGCCCGAATGGCGTCTTTATTCAGGGTTAGTGGCGCCATTGTCATAAGCCCAACCAGTTTTAAATCTGGCAGAGTCTCTATCTGCTCAGCCAGATGCATTGCCGCTCCAACCGGGATGCCATATTTTTGAGGCTCATTGGAGGTATTTATCTGTAAAAGCACCTTTGGGCACAATTTCAGCTTAGCCGCTGCGTTGCTTATCTCTTCAGCCAGCCGAAGCGTGTCCACCGAATGTATAAGAAAAGCTATGGGTAGTACCTGCTGAACCTTATTCCGCTGCAAATGGCCTATCATGTGCCAGCTGATTTTTTTGTGCGCAATGCCTCCTTGTCCTAAAAATTCCTCGACCTCGGCAGCAATCTTTTTCAATTGCTGAACCCGGTTCTCGCCAAGACTGGTAAAGCCCAGATGGATAATTTCTTTGATAGCGTCGATAGTCGCAGATTTGGTTACAACTACAAGATTTATCTCTTTGGGGCTTCTATTAACGCGGGCACAAGCAGAATTTATGGTCTCTTGTACACGCCTGACTCTTTCAGAAATTTTCGACATAACAATCATAAAAGTGTATGGATGTTCCTGTTACTACACAAATAATTAATTTAAAATTTTTTATGACAGACAATAGAATTATACATATTTTAAGAGCTAACAACCAGAACTTCTCATAATGGTTAGTGGTTATATTGGCTCGCTGAAGCTACCAAAAAAGCAGGATAAAAAACAACAAAAAAATTAGCAAAAAGGCAATTTTAGGCTTGCATTTTGACACCCAAGATAGTATATTAAAGAGGTTGTAGAGTTAGAAGAACACAGGGGATATGTCTTCGCAAAGTTTTCTCCTATCTGTGTAGTAAAGGTATGAGGAGCATGAACTGCAGGTGATTGTTCTTCGACATAGGAAAACTAACGCTGCTTAAGGCAGCTTATATAAACCTCGGCGAGGCAGTGTGGTTCACCGGTCTCCCCCCCAGCCGGTTCCACCACCTCGCCATTTTTATGCGCACCAAGTCTTCTGCCTATCCCTACATCGAAACCAAGAGCCTATCCGAATAACCGGGTCATTATGAGGCCGAGCGAAAAGTTCGAGGACAAGGCGGCAGGTGAAAAAATGCCCGGAGGCGTGGTTGACGCCACGGTGAGGATATTTTCAGCCGACAACGCAGGCATCAAGCTTTGCAGCCGGCCGCAATAGAGCTGGTTATTCGGATAGGCTATAAAGCAAAAGAACCGGACAAGATTCGTTAAACCACCCTCCATTCTTCAGTAACGATAATCTATCGTCCGGCCTGTTTCCTTCGATTTGCTGCTGAAAATGATGAATAAAACAACCGAAACTAATCCTAATGTCCCCCCATAGATGAAGGTCGCAGATGACCCTACCTTCTCCCACAAAAACCCTGCTATCATACTCGCTGGTAGCGCCATAAGTCCCGTAACAGTGTGGAATGTCCCCAGAGCGGTCGCCTTCAATTGCTCTTTTGCCAGGTCAGACACATACGCCCGCTGGTTTCCATCGACCGCTGCATTCATTACACCATACAAGGCAAATAGCACTATAAAAGCTCCCACCGAATTGAAAAACACAAAACCCACAGAAGTCACAGAGAACATCAGATAGCCGAAAATAATTACCTTTTCCCTGCCTATTTTGTCCGATATAGTCCCTAAAGGCACAGCCAAACCGCTGCAGAAAATATTAAACAAGACATACAATAAAATTGGTGCTGCAACTGAAAATTTATCTGAGAAAAACTGCTGCGTCCGCAGAATAAAGAACATATAGCTAAAGTTTCCCAAAGCAAACACGCCAGAAACGACAATAAACAGCCGTAGCGGCTTCGGCAATGTCTTTATCCCCATCCTAAGAGTTACCATCTGCGGCTTCGACTGGCTCTCCTTGACAAAATATAAAGGCGCCAGCGATATAAAACCTAACAATCCTGCGATAAGTATGATGGCCTTAAAACTCATCCCCATAAACCAGTACAGAACCAAAGCTACAATAGCCCCAAGAATCGCCCCCATCGTATCAATCGCTCTGTGAACGCCGAAACCTCTGCCCCTTCCGGTGGGCATAGAATCAGCTATAATCGCGTCCCTCGCTGCGGTTCTAAGTCCCTTGCCGACCCTCTCTAACGATGAGAAGACCATCGCGCTCGGCCAGGTCCTACAAATAGCCAGCAGCATTTTGAATACAGACGAAATCGCATATCCGCCATAAACAAACACCTTGCGTTTTCCCGTTTTGTCGGACCAGTAACCGGAAAAGACCTTCAAAATACTTGAAATACTGTCCCGCAGCCCTCCAACCATTCCGACAACCTCTCCTGCCCCGCCAAGCGATGTAAGAAACATCGGCAGGATTGGCATTATCATCTCGCTGCTCAAGTCATTGAGAAAACTGACGATGCTTAATAATAGAACATTTGGCGCGATTTTGCTGCGAGACTGGCTCTCCATCCTTATTCCTAATCAAATGCTACTCTGCATAGTATGCTACGTAGCACGAGTGTTATTGCCCCCGAACCTGGACAAGCACTCTCCGGTTACGCGGGCCATCAAATTCGCAGAAGAAAATTCCCTGCCAAGTACCAAGATGTAATGAGCCGTTCGATATAAGTATCTGCTCGCTGCAGCCGACTATTGAGCTTTTGACGTGTGCATCTGAGTTGCCCTCGACATGCTGAAAGCCCGCCAGGTGTTCAGGTACAGCTTTTTCCAGCGCAAACAGTATGTCGTGCGGCACGGAGCGGTCGGCATTTTCATTTATAGTGATCGCGGCTGTGGTATGGGGACAAAAAATAACAGCATCACCATCTGTAACGCCGGACTCGCTGACAATTGACTGAACCTGGCTGGTAATATCAATCATCTGACAACGAGATTTCGTACTCACACTAAATTGTTGCTGGATGATTTTCATTGTAAATGTATTTCTCACCTGCCACGACAACAAATCCCTTATCTTATGGAGAAATTCACATTCTTATCCTCTACCAAGAAGCTTCTCCAATTCTGCAACAAGTAATGGAATATCTTCTGTTGATGTGCTCCAGACAACGTTTAGGTTAATAGAAAAGTAGGCGTGAATAAGTCGGTTTCTCATGCCAATTATAATAGGCCAGGGAATCTCTGGAATATTGTCACGGAGTTCCTCCGACACTTGTGCTGCCGCTTCTCCGACGATTTCCAGAAGACGAACCAGTGAATGAACAAGCTTGCGGTCACGATTCAAATCCTCACGTGTTGAATATTGTACATAATGCTGGATTTCCAGAGCAGCATCCAGCATGTGCTGCAATCTTACTTTATCTTCACGCTTGATACTGAATCTGGGCATTTCTTACCACCTCGTCACGGAAATACTGGCTCAAATCTTCAGGAGTCCGCAAATCGACTTTCCTGCCGAGCATTTCTGCTAATTCCATTTCCATCCTGACAATAGAAAAAAGACCCGGCGTATGTTCCTGTTCAAACTCCACTAAGAGGTCAATATCACTACCCGGCTGCAACTCGCCTCGAATAGCTGAACCAAAAATTGATAATTTCTTGATATTGTTCCTTTTGCAGAACTCGATCAAATTGTTTTTGGAGATTTTCTGCTCAAGTGAATAAGCCATTCCTATCTCCCTATAGATAAATCGTATTCATTGCTTTTTCACATCTGCTCGACAACCGAGATACCAAGAAGCTCGCTCAAGCCGTGCTTGATTGTATTTGCAGTTAAATCACAAAGCAATAGTCTCGTTTAGCTCCCTTTTAGCCGTCAATCCATTTCATAGCAAAACCGTTGCCATCGTGAAATAACAAAACAACGTAAAAATGTCTGCCAGGGCAAGCGTAATCGGCCCGGAAGAAACCTTAGGATCAAGCCGAAGTGAATGCAGCAAAGCCGGTATGCTCACACCAATCAGGCACGCAGTACATATCGACAGCAGGATACCTGAGCCAATCGCCAGGGCAACCAAACAGTCTCCGCGCCATATCCAAGCAATTAGGCCGACAAGAGTACCGCATGCAGTCCCGAGTAATACAGCCGTCATTATCTCACGTCGTAGTGCCTTTGCGTACCAGCGTAAGCTTGGCCGTGAAGTCCGCAGGACTTGAAGAGTAACCGCCATAGACTGAACGCTGATGCTCTCGCCCAATCCGAGCACCAGTGTTAAGAAAAAAGCCAATGCCAAGGCCTGAGCCAAAGTCGCTTCATAGGCACTAGCGAGCAATGCACACAACGTACCACTGGTAATAGTTGCGAGCAGCCACGGAAACCGAAAATGGAATGCCTTGAGAGGCGAAGCATCCCGCACTTGCTCGATGCGAACACCAATCGATTCGAAAATCGTGTTGGACTGTTGATGTTCGTCGAGGTCGAAAACCTCTTCAGTGAACAAGCTAACATCTACAATGCCTACCACGTGCTGCTGCTCGTCAACAACTGGAAATGCAAAAAACCTATACATCACAAAGAATTCACAAGCATCCAGCACCGTGGCGGTGTGTGGGATTGAGACAACCTTGCTAATCATCACCTCGGAAAGGAGTTTGTCCCATTCAGCCATGAGCAGACGCCGGGTAGGCACGACACCCACCAGCCGCTCGGTCTCATCGAGCACGTAGAAATAGATGATTCGCTCTCCCACACCCACCCGTCGTATCGCCGTAAGGGCCTCTTGAACGGTCATCTCCTGCCGCAACGAAGGATAATCCTTGCGGGCGTGTGCTAAAATCGGATCATCCAGATTGATTGTGCGCAACTCAGGAGCCAAGCCTACTTCCTTTAATATATAAAAATCCCAAGATTATGTCTGATTTCTACATAAAATTTATGATATCCTTTGAGCCAAAAAACTATCCGAATCTCTCACATTTGCTCTACAACTTCGATGCCGAGCAGGTTACTTAAGCCGTGCTTGATGGTTCGTGCAGTCAGGTCGCAAAGCAATAGTCTCGTTGGTCTTTTATCAGGGCCAGCATCGAGGACGGGGCAATTCGTGTAAAAGACGCTGAATTTCTGCGCTAATTCATAAAGATATGCGGTCAGATAATTCGGCCGATAGTCAGCTATAGCTGCTTCTATCGCCTCGCCATAGCGAATGAGGTGCTTGGCAAGGTCAAGCTCGGCTGAAGTTGTTCGGAGTTCTGACCCCTGACCCCTGGCCCCTGACCCCTGAATTAGATTGGCTATTTCACCTTTGTAATCTATCCCTTTATCTTGTGCCTTTCGCTCGATAGATTTTATTCGGGCGTAGGCGTATTGCATATACGGAGCCGTATTACCCTCCATAGCCAGCATCTTATCGAAGCTGAAGACATAATCACTTGTTCTGTTGTTTGAGTAATCCGCATATTTGACCGCGCCGATTCCTACAGCCTTAGCGATTTTCTCTTTTTGCTCTGTCGTCAATTCCGGATTTTTTTCTCTGACTATTTGAGATGCTCTCGCCACCGCCTCATTGAGCAATTCTTTAAGCTTCACATTCTCACCCTCGCGCGTCTTTAAGGGCTTACCGTTCTCCCCTAATACGCTGCCGAACGTAACGTGCACCAGCTCAACATTTTCCGGCGCCCACTTTGCCATCCGCGCCACAGCAAAAAGCATCTCAAAATGCAGCTTCTGCCGGGCATCAGTGACATAGATAATTTTATCTGCTTTTAATTCATTGACCCGATAGCGAATAGCAGCCAAGTCAGTCGTTGCATAAAGATATGCACCATCAGACTTTTGAATCATAAACGGCAAAGGCT
>CAZIED010000054.1:0-11738 GCA_964538525.1 uncultured Pirellulales bacterium
CCCGCCAAGATAAACCTGTCGCTGCTTATAGCCGGTAAACGGCCCGATGGCTTTCACGAAATAGAAACCATAATGGCCAAAATCAACTGGTACGATGAGATTACCATCGAGCCGAACTTAAAATCTGGCTTCGAGTTTATCTGCCACGGGCCATGCTGGGCTCCAACAGGACAAGATAATCTTGCCTATCAGGCCGCCAAACTACTAATGAACGCTTGCGCTTCATGGGCCGATGTCAGAATCACTCTAACCAAAAATATCCCCGCAGGCTCAGGGCTTGGCTCAGCCAGTAGCGATGCGGCAGCAACCCTAATGGGGTTGAATAAATACCTTGAATTAGGGCTACCAAATCGCCAGCTTGGCAAGCTGGCACCAAGATTAGGAAGTGACGTAGCTTTTTTTTTGAATGGGCCGTTGGCCTTGTGTAGGGGAAAAGGTGAAAAAATTAAAAAAATTAACAAAAAATTTGACTTTTGGGCTCTTTTAATACTTCCAGATGTAAGTGTATCTACCAAAATGGTTTATGAAAATTATAGGCACAATTCCGCTCTTTACACAAAGCTCGGCACCGAGATAAATAGCTATATCACGAAAAACAGGATTGATTTAGTAGCAAAAATGTGCGCAAATATGCTGCAATCAAGCAGTTTCAGCTTGGTAAATGAACTGGCTAAACTGAAAGTAAAGATAGAATCGTTGGGTATTGGACCTGTGTGTCTAACCGGAAGCGGCTCGGTGATGTTCTGTACACTCGATGATAAGGATATGGAAAAGGCCGAGACATACAGAACGAAACTTCAGGAAAAAATCGGCTGCAAAAGCGTTATAGTGCGAAACAATAGATGGTGAAGGGTTCCCACTTTGTGGGCGCCCGGCTTTTAAGCGAGGCGAAGAAATGGAAATCACTGAGGTCAGAGTCAAATTGGTTGCCAACAAAGATGACAGGTTAAAGGCTTTTTGCTCCGTAACGATGGATAATGAGTTTGTGGTTCGTGATATTAAAATCATCGAGGGTGCTACAGGTCTTTTTGTAGCTATGCCTTCGAGAAAAATGAGCGACCATTGCGAGAAATGCGGGAGCAAAAATCACCTCAGAGCCAAATTCTGCAATAATTGCGGCAAAGCCCTGCCGGAAAACAGGGCAAGAAAGGATTTTAAGGGCAGAATGAAGCTGCATGCTGACATCGCACATCCGATTAATGCGGATTGCCGTAAGAAAATTCAGGAAAAAGTTATAACCGCTTTTAAGGAAGAAGTGGAAAAATCAAAACAGCCAGACTACAAACCCGTAGAAATGGATACACCTGACGATGACGTTGATGATATTCCTGAAGTAATCAAATAGATAGATAAGTAAAGCTCTTTTAGGAAGTAAGGTCCTCAAGAACTTTATCTAAAACAATATCCAATCGCTCGCTGAGATCATATTTTCCTTCAGTAAGCTGTCGGCGTACATTAAGAACTTTTTGTTGACTTTTTTCCGGTAACAAAGCAATTTTCTTCAATACCTGACCCAAGGGAGTGTTGTTGATATTTTCAAGGATTTGCTCCATTGTGAGGTCATCATCTGAAACCACATCCCTACTAACAGGGTCCATTTGCCGCTTTTGATATTCAAAACGGCTTTTTGACTGGAAATCTAACATCCCAAATACCTTGTTGTATAAGCTACAAACGAAAGCATCCATATTTTCGTCTGAGGCCTTATAACCACTATATGTTGTATGCCTCACAAATCCATTTATCAGGCCCAATACACACTCGTAGTATTGATATCGACAGAAATAACTGAAAAACTTTAGAAAAGTTTAGTTTTAATTACCCACTCACAAATGTTGCTAACGATTTAAGTTGTACCAAAAACGTGAAAATTAATACTGAAAAACCATATTTGGAATGACTCAATTCAATTATAAAAATCAGTGCTGAAATATCCTGATAAGCCTATCTGGGTAAATCAGGGAATATACTATATATAGTAATAATCCAAACCTCAATAGGCATAAAGCAACAAAATGATAAAAAATGTATCTGCGTGATGATAATAAATCAATTTTTAATAGTAATAATTAAAAACCAGATCAACATCCCAAGTATCCAGCAGGCCTTTTTTCTTTGTCATCTGGATTTTCGTGCATTGCAAATCTGCCCAGCGAAGCTGAATGGTTGAAAGAAATTCAGCAAATTTAACCACATCCACCTCTTTGAAAGTCACCTTGGCACTCTGGCTTTTTTGATCGCCGGACGTCATGATTATTCCGGAGTTGAGCTTGCAATTGCCTTGCGGTATTCCAGACAGGGCTGCAACTCTGTAAACTTCATTGACATAATCAAATTCAGCAGTTTTGGGCTTTTCACCGGCTAACTGAAGCCGCTCAGGATCAATAGCTAATATACTCTCTATATTCTTCTGGGCTTTTTCATATAGCTCTGTATCGCTATTTAATTGGCGTTCGGCCCGTGGCAGATAAACGGCCCAGACTAATAAAGGCCAGAGCCCAATAAAAACGGGAACAAGGATATAATACAGTATTTGATTCTTATATATTTCTTTCATCAATGAGACCCCTTATTACCTTCTTCCGGCACGATCGTTATACTAAAGCTATGACGTCCACTCTGAGTTGACGCAAGACGGTCCTGTAAATTGCCCATTTTGGCTCCCATGAGCGCCTCACGCAACTTTTGGGTCCCGTTTGGATTGGGGGTATCGCCTGTTATACTTATTGACTTAGTCGTAATTAAAATTGAATCTATATTTATATCCGCCTGTGCCGCTGACTTATTGAGCGCTTCAAGCAACACAGTCAGTTTTGAGGATACGGATTCCTCACCTTGAATGCTATACAAACCACTTTTAACGGCTGTCATGCGCCTCAATTCCGTACCAAGTCTGTTGACGGCCTCTGAAAATTTGGCAGGGAGCTGCTTGCTGCCGGGCATAACAGCAAAATATTGTGGCGTAAACCTGTCACGCAATGATGTTCGATACCTGTTGACCTTCAATAATTGGGACTGAAAATACAGGCCAACAGCAAGCAGCAGCACAGTTACCGATACACCCAAGAATTTAAGAGCTTTTTGCAGTCGGAGCTTCTTGCCCTGATAAGGCATATAATCGGCGCGGAAGTTTAAGTTTTGTGACTTTTCCAGGTGAGACAAAGCTGCACCATAAGCGATGGCAACACCGACAACATCAGCACAATCAGTCAGATTTTGCCGCTGGATTGCGGCTGAGCCGACCAAGTCAAAGGCTGCAGCTTCAATACCCAGCTTTTCACCGATTTGCTGCGGACTTACAGAATTAGTGGAATCAAAAATCTCTACACGACATATTGGTCCGCCTGTCTTGGCTACATTTGTAGTGATCAGCCCCTGCCGAGCTAACAGATCATTTCTGTCCTGTTTAGGGCCGACCAAGATTGTCCTCATCGTGGATATGTCCCGCGATTTTGAACAGATAAGAAAGTAACAGCGACTGTCGGATAGTAATCCGAACAGTGTCTTACCCTGCTGGGTTTCCGGCAATGATACGTTTTGTCGAATATATCTCAACAGACAGCTAACATCTGGTTCCATGGTGACAGGGTCAATATTACTACCCTGCAGAGAAATAAGAATATCGGATAATATCTTTCGCTGAGCAGTAAAGACGGTTAATTCTGAGCCGGTTTCACTGTTTGAAGTTATCTGGAAAGCTACAGCCATGTCACTTATGTCTGTGGCCAAAGCCTCCTCTGTGTCAAATCTAACAGTCGATGCGACCTGTTTGGGATTACTAAACTCGCTGTGCACCTGATGCTGCATAAACATTGCACAATCCAAAGCTACAGCAACCTCGGAAAACTCCAATTCTCTCTCAGCACAACCTTGAGCAATAAGCTTTGCCAACGCCTGCTGACTCTGATCTTCCTGTCCTTCAACCGAGACACTAAAACAGCCCAAGATATTTCCGTCCTTGCCGCCCGAATGCAAGCAGACGACGGTAGCTTTGCTTTTGCTTAGATAAATTCCCAAATAGTTATGAGACTTCACCTTAACCAAACTCCAAAAATACAACCTTTCAACCAGAAATTACAGCAGTTCGTTGCACCTTTTTGCCATCTTTTGTTATCGCGATAGTCGCCGATGCCTTTGCTGTTCCACTCGTTGCTGTTACTTTGATTGTGAAATAATTGCTGACGGCCGTAATATATTTTTCGCTCTTACTTATCGTATCTGAGTACCTCGAGAGCACTTTCTTTAGCTCTTCTATATCGGTAAAAGGCTTTATGCGTCTTTGCAATATAATGTCATTAGCAATTTGAGGTGCTTCAGATGGCCCTCCAAAAGTAAAAGCCGCCTCCAAAACGTGTCTGGGAGCTGTATTTATATTGACCTTGCTCGACGCCCACATACCCAAATATTTCAGAGCCGATTCCGGCCTATCCTCCATATAAGGCTTGGCAAGGCTCTCCGTATCAATCAGCGAACAGTGTAAAAGCTTTGCAAAATCTGTATTCTGTCTGGCAACCTGCTCGGCAACAGATACAGTTTTCGTGGCTGTTGTTGGACGAGGAGGCGTTCTGATAGTTTTTGAAACACCTTTCTGGGTATTGCCGGCTGGCACCGGCCTTGCTGGTATAACCACATTCTGCTTTACAGGCTTAAATTCAAGTTGAAAAGACCTTATACTGCTTATTTGACCGAGCTGCTGTTTTAATGAATCCACCTGCTCGCTTCCAAGACCCATCCAATCGCAGAAGCTCTGAAATCCCGCTTCGATCACCTCTCGTGCTTGTCCATCGCCGGATATCAGCCAACCGACGGGATACTTTGCATTTTCGTCTTCAATCTCAATCCTGACTTTGGCAGAACCAATCTCAAATTCTACCGGCTCGGTCACAAAAGGCCATGGTGGACCGTATGGACCACGTACAACCATCGAGTCAGCATTATTCGGCTCAGCAATGACATCATTAACGTCATTAACATCGTTAACATCATTAACGTCACCTACACTATTAACATCCTCGATGCTTTCAATATTCTTCATGTTATTTTTTAATTTGGTCGTATTCTCATCAGCCCATTGAGATAAAAGCTTCTGGTATTCAGCCTCACCGAGAGCAAACAAATCGGAAAAATCCGGCTCGTTCGGCCGACTAACAAGCTGCGGGTCGATATCCTGTAATGTGGCAAGTGCGTATTTAACCGCTGAGTCACAAGCATAGCGGGCCTGACTATAATCTATAATATACAGGTTGCGGTGACGCTGGACGGCCACGCGGCTGCTCAAGGTATAACCGAGAGTAGCCAGCACTACCAGCAGAATTAATGTCACCAGCAACACAATGCCATGCTGACTCCGATTGCTATAATAGTTGTGCCTCTTACTTGCCATTACTCTTGTCTTTTTTACCCTTCTGCTCCAATCCCATACCGCTCTGCTGCTTTTCAACAGCTTCACCTTGTTTG
Source organism: uncultured Pirellulales bacterium (assembly GCA_964538525.1). Lineage (GTDB taxonomy): Bacteria > Planctomycetota > Phycisphaerae > Sedimentisphaerales > Anaerobacaceae > CAZIED01. Next base: position 5,458 of record CAZIED010000054.1, read on the forward strand.
CCTTCATCTGTCTTATCTTGCTGTTGTTCGTCAGCTTCTTCCTGCTGCTCTGTAGCAGGTGCGGTTTCGAATCTAATGGTTCTGGTTCTATCGACGGCTATTGTATGTATAACCTTCGCTGCCTCGGCCACGTCGAGAGTGCCTTTTGCAGTTTCAAAAGGCTCAGCAAAGGAAATAGTAATCGTGATCCCCGGAGGTAGTGGGGGGCTAACCCATCCATCCAAAAGAATGGTACCTCTGGGGACCTGAATTTTGAAAAAAGTAATGCCGGTACAAATCGGCACAAAGGAATATATTTTCTCCCAGTCCTTTCTTTTTTCATCCAGCAATTTATCTTCTAATGCGACACCTTTGTGACTACGATATAAAACCAGACCTTTGCCGTTGTCATAGTCGTAACTGCTCTGCCAGATTATTTCTTCAAACAACTGCTGCTGATTTTTGTCGTCGTAAATGTTCTTCCGGATTGTCAGCCGGGCGGTTGGGTAACCTTTTTCAAACTTATTTTCAATGGTAATTACCGTATCTGAGCTGGACGCAAGTATCCCATCCAAGTCTTCAGCGATGCGCTGCAGAACATCATCAGACATCCGAGGGTCGTCCAGTTTGCGTATCACTGCAGCGGCTGAATTCTCGGCCCTGCTGTAGATACTAAGTACTGCAACCAAGACCATCGCCGCTATCAAAAGAGCAGCCAGCATCTCTGCAAGCGAGAAACCTCCCTGACCACCGATTGTACCAAAACTTTTTTTCATATTTTTCAATTTATTTATTTGATAAGTCTGTCACAGGCTCTGTCTTGCCTGTTTGCTTCTGCTGCTCTGTTGCTTTCTGCTCCTCCGACTGCGAATCCTGCTTTATCAGCTCTAACAACTGCTCAAGTGACCTTATCTGCTTTGCTTTGTCCTCAGCACCTGGTTTGCCGTCGGCTTGCTTGTATATATCAAGATTATACTTGACGAAAAAACCGTCCTCTATCGTCAGCATTCCATTTCCAATCCATTGCTGGATAGTTTCCACTTCGACACCTGCGTACTTAGCAGCTTCCTCAATCGTTTTAAAAACCTGGTCGGCAGCTCCCGCCGGCTGCTCCTCTTGTCTTTCCATAATCTCAAGCAACTGCTCCATTGTCACGTCGGTCAGCCAGTGCGTTAATTCGACTGTTTGTACCTGGCCGGCGTAGTCGGCATACTCGGCTGAGCATATCGCCCTGACCCACATGCGTGCCGTTATCGGCTCGTAAAACATCTCAACAGCAGTCTGCCATTTAATCTCCGGATATTTGTCACTGTCGCCATACTCTACAGTTTCCCACACCGAATCAGAGCCTAATAATTTTTCCATGTTATCGCGTGCCACTTCAAAAGCCTGCATGCGTAATGCAGAATCCGTCGCCGAGGCAACGCAGTGGTTTATGACGACAAACACACTCGAACTTACTAATGCCAATATTGCCAAAGCAGTCATAACCTCTATAAGGGTAAAACCCTTATCGGCAATGTGGACCGTATTTTTAGAAAGATATCTCATAATCAGCTTTTGGAACCATAAGCTCGATATCACCTTCTTCGAGCTTAATAATTGTACTGAGCCGGTTAACTATCACCGAATAAGGCTGTTCTTTTTCATCGAACAGCACGATTTTCCCCCCATATTGCCAACCTGCATGCCCAGCTCGAAACTTTGCTCTGCCATCGTTGGCATAATCACCATCATCGAACTGGACATAGGTAACCCGGCAGTTATTACTAAACTTATTTTCAACTATGATTTCTTCATCAAGAACCTCTGACAGATCAGGCGAAGTAATTTGGCGAAGCAGATAGCTCTGCTCGGTCAGGTCGATAATAACTTCATACCTTCTTTCGCTTTCGGCTGCGGCGCTGGAAGCCATCTGTAACGCTGAAATAAAATCCTGCACCTGGGTCTTAAATGTGTTTTTCCTGAGCAACCCGAAAAAACTCACCTGTGCCAGAATTACGAACAGCGAAAGCATTACAACTACTACTATAAGCTCGGTCAGCGTAAAACCTGTTCTCGTAGTGCGTAAGCCGGATTTCCAACGCACGACGCAATACGCATAACGCATAACGCTATTAGTTTGCATCGGTACTAAGCAAATCGGCATTGTAGCCCTCGCCACCTTCCTCACCATCTGCACCAAGACTCTTGATTACAAATGGCTTGCCGCCTTCCGGATATAGCTGATATATAAAATCGTTTCCCCAGCCGTCTTTGGGCAGCTCCGTCGTTTCCAGATACCCACCCGTCTGCCAATTCTGCACATCGGTCGGCTGCTCAATAAGAACCATAAGACCTTCATCTTCGGTTGGTAAGCGGCCGGTATCCATCTTAAATTGATTCACAGCCGAATGGAGCAGCCGCAGGTTTGCCTTCGTTGTTACAACCCGAGCTTTATCGGTCTGGCCAACGAAATTACGGACGACCACCGCCGCCAGTAGGCCCAGGATGATAAGCACAGCCATCAGCTCTACCATGGTGAAACCATGCTTGTGGTGAGCTTGTCGAATCCATCTACCACTTCTCTTTCTTGTTTTTTCCATCTGTCTCGAAACTCCTTATCTAACCACTCAATCGCAGAACAATTCGTATTGCGTTGTGCGTATTGCGTTACGCACGACGCTCGACGCTCGACGCACGACGATCTTGAATCACCTAAAATTGTACCGCTGAAATTTTCAAAATCGGCAATATTGTAGCATAAGCGATTACGCCAATTATTGCAGCCATAAAAATTATAATAATCGGCTCCAGTGCCGCACTAAGTCTTTCAATAACTACATCAGTTGAGGCTTCAAGGTTCTGGCTTATATTTTTGAGCATGGTTTCCAGCTCACCGCTTTTCTCACCTACCGCAACCATGTGCGCAATAGCAGGGTCGATAATGCCGCTGTCTCTCAGCGGAGTCGCAATATCGGCACCAGCCAGAATCCTCTCACGCGATTGCCGGACGGCCCGCTTCATAAGAATATTGCCTGTAACTTCCGACACTACCCCCAGCGATTCAGCCATAGATAGTCCCGAGCTGAGAAGCGTCGATAGAGTAGATGCAAACCGCGACACCACACGTTGTTTTATAAGAGGGCCAAATATCGGCAGTGACAATAAAAATTTATCACGTAAATACGCACCGCGCTCGGTCTTGAAAAATCTCCTAATACTCCAGACCATTCCAAATAAAGACGCTATAACCACCAACAGCCACCAGCTGGTCAGCACATAGCCTACATCCATCAATTGTCTTGTAATCCAGGGCAGCTCCTGCCCTGCTCTTTTAATCTGCTCACCTATAGTCGGAATCACTTTGGTTGTCAGAATCAGGATGGCTACAATACAAAATAAAATTAGAACTACCGGATATATCATCGCGGTCATCACCTTCGACTCGACTCGCTGACGCTTTTCCATAAAACCTGCGATAGTCGAAAGGCTCTTATCTAAAGAGCCGGTGACCTCTCCCACACGGACCATGCTTACATATATGACATCAAAATAATCACCGTAGTCCTTCAAAGCATCCGAGAACGACTCACCGGTGACGAGACGGTCGCGAATATCGGTAATGGCATTTTTGAATCGCACATCCGATGTCTGCAAAGTAAGCACAGAAAGCGATTCGGTCAGCTTGATCCCTGATTCAAGCAGTGTAGCCAGCTGCCTGGTAAAATCAATAATTTGGGCTTTTTTGCCTTTACCGAAAATCGAAAACAACGCAACCCTGCTTTCAGATGCGGAGTCGGCCTCTGTAACAGAGGTTGGGTGAATGCTTCGCGACCTGAGCTGTTTTCGCGCAGCGTAAGGGCTTTCGGCTGCAAGTGCACCCTTGATTTTTCTGCCGTCTGTAGCTATTGCCGTATAATGATACCTGGGCATAAGTTAAGATTAAATATCAAAAATCAAACCTGTCCTGAGCCTGGTCGAAGGATATCAAAATTACAAATCTAAAACCAAAAATAATATTTACATTTTGATATGTCATTTTAATTTTTACATTTTAATTTTTGATTTCTTTTCGTTACATCACGTCCATTTGTGTCACTCTCAATACTTCGGAGACGGCTGTTATCCCCTCGAGCACCTTCCTTGCCCCATCCATGCGTAGAGTCTGCATTCCTGCATCAATCGCCAGCTTTTTTATTGTACCAGCAGTTTCCCTTCTGTATATCAGGTCCTTAATTTCATCATTAAGAGGCATCATTTCGTAAATACCGGTTCGGCCACGATAACCTGTCTGAAAACATTTATCACACCCGGTTCCATAAAAGAACTTTCCTTTTTCTTTCGCCAGGCGGCTTGCCTGTGTGTCCCCCAAACCCAATTCTCTTAACTCATGAACAGTAGGCTGATACTCTCGCCTGCAATTCGGACACACCTTTCGCACCAGCCGCTGTGCTATCACGGCAATCAACGACGAACTTACCAAATACGGCTCAACACCCAAATCCAAAAGCCTGGTTACCGCTCCTGCCGAGTCGTTTGTATGCAGGGTGCTGAAAACCAGATGTCCCGTCAACGAAGATTGTATAGCCATACGAGCTGTCTCAATATCCCTGACTTCGCCGACCATTATCACATCCGGGTCCTGACGCAGGACGTGTCGAAGTGACGTGGCGAAAGTCATTCCTTTTTTGGAGGCAACCTGTATCTGGCTGATTCCTTCGAGCTGATACTCAATTGGATCTTCTATAGTTATAACATTTTTCTCGGATGAATTAATTCTGTTAAGGCAGGCGTAAAGTGTGGTGCTTTTTCCACTGCCCGTTGGTCCAGTCACGAAGATAACGCCGTGAGAGCGGTGCAGCAGGGAATCAAATTTTTTCAAATCATCCTCCCACAGACCCAGCTCATCTAATCCGAAAAGACCGGTGCTCTTGTCAAGCAGCCTAAGGACACTACGTTCGCCGTAACTGGTTGGCACCGTGCTTATTCGCAAATCCACCTCGCGCTGGCCAAGCCGGATACTACATCTGCCATCCTGTGGAAGTCTGCGTTCGGCAATATCCATACCAGCCATAACCTTGATACGAGAGATAATCAACGGCAGCACGTTTCTGTTCAGACTCAAGGTGTCATACAGAATGCCGTCAATACGATAACGAATCTGAATTTTTGTCTCGTATGGGTGAACATGAATGTCACTGGCTCTTAACTGCAGAGCACGAAAAAGAATGTCATTAACCAGCCTAATAACAGGCGGCCGATTCACTACATCGAGCAGGTCATCTGAAGCGAACACCTCATCAACCAGATGCTCGAGATTCTGTGAGTCAAGCTCTTCGGCAACCTCTTCGATGACCGTGGTTTTCTGCTCGTAGGCGACATCTATCACAGAAGTAATAGCAGCACGAGTAGATAAGGCAGGTTTGACCGACATTTCTGTCATCTTCGAGACATTATCCAGAGCGTTCATATCCAACGGCTTGGATAAAACGACGGTAAGCTCGCTGTTTTCGCCTTCGGGCTTTATCCCAATAAGATAATGATTTTGAGCGTATGTTGCCGGCACTGTTTCTATAAACTTTACAGGTACCGCCTTTGAAGGTATCTCCGGCAGATAATCCCAGCCCAAAGCCTCGGCAAACAGCTTCAAAACAGTATCTTCCGTGAAATAGGGGCAGCTAAGCAGAACCTCGTCCAGCCGGTCTTGACTATTGTTTCCTTCCAGAAATTTGGCCAACTGCTCGGCATCAACCAAACCAGTACGCTTTGCGGTCTGTATCAATAAATCTTTCATAAATCTATGAAAATCAAAGAATAGGATTCTGGGGTCAGGTGTCGGGGGTCAGTAAAAACCTGATCCCTGAACCCCGAACCCTGAACCCTCAATTTTGATATTTGATTTTTGATATTTGATTTCATTATTGCTTATTCCGCGTCGAGCACTTTCAATGGATCTATCGGCTTGGGTTTTATGCCGGGCCAGTTCTCGTATTTCTGAAATTCCTGCTCGTGCTGCTCGAAGGCAGTTCTATTTCTATCCGATATCCTCTCGAGGTCACCTTTAGCGTAAACCGCATCTTCTGGTCTTATAACCTCCGCCTTTACGAATACATACAGTTTCTTTTGGATATCGTTGTCGCTGGTTCCTCTGAACAATCCTCCCACCAGTGGAATGTCACCGAGCAACGGAACCTTTGTGCCACCCTTGCTTTGGTTTAGTTTCAGCAAGCCACCAAGAATAATGGTGCTTCCGTTTGGAACAGTAGCTTTCGTGTCGATTTCACTTTGAGTCGTGTCCGGTGGTTTTGTTCCGGTTATAG
>CAZIED010000055.1:0-11509 GCA_964538525.1 uncultured Pirellulales bacterium
AAGAGGCCGGCCCAAAGGCTACCGCCTGTGCCTTGGGTCGGCCCATATTTTGTATCACATGTATTTCGTATTCCGTCGCCGTCCTTCTCCGTAGTGCCTACTCCGCCGTAGCTGTGCTACTGCGAAGGATGAAAAGGCTGGAAGTACTACGAAGGATGAATGCCGGCGACGGCTAAACTCTTAACCAAGGGACACATTTCGCCAGCTTCCAATCCCGTCCCACCATGCAGAAATGTAGTCAATAAAAGCCTTGTTCCGGTTTCTTTGTTTAGATATGTCTATCGCCATGTCACGAAGTAGCTTCATGCAGGATAGTCCCCCAAGCCGCCATGCTACAAGGCCTATATCGACTGCTTCAAGCTCCGCTTGTTTGAAGTCGGCTTCATTGCCTGTCAATAGTCCGGCAAGCTTTTCAGCCTGAGGTTTTAACTCCTGCTGCCAGAGATTTAACTCAAACTTTTCTTTTGACAGGATATCGGCTAACAAACGTTCACTTTCCAACTGCTTTCTTTTTCTCTCGGCTCTTGCCTGAGCCAGACGGCGGAGGCGATGTCTTCTGCTTGCCGGCAGCAATAGCGTTTCTGACAGCCCCGTTATCGGATCGACAATAACCCATACCAAAAAAGTTGCTCCAAATGTCCCAAGTGCTACTCCTGCGATGAATTGAGCAGCTTTATCCTCTCCTATCATCCCTATGCAGCCTGCCAAGCCGCCCAAAAATGGTGCAGTTGTGTAGAAAAACCTATAATAGTCGGCACTTGTTAATGGGTGTTCTATTTCGATTGTTTGAGCTTTGCTGATTCCTCTGAAAATTGCAAATAAATACAAGCTGAGCAATAGAAGAATTACCAATATCGAATACCCGGACAAGGAAAATATGACCCACCAGCGAACACCTGCCTGCCACAGTGCCAGCACCAAAATATAACCAATGCACAACACGAACCATGCCGTGCTAATCAGATGAATTGACTTAAACTTCTTATGTCCAGACATCGAAATATCTGACAATTCAGTAACCATAGCCTCCACCATATCCACCATATCCACCAACACCTGTAGTACCTGCCTGCACAATGTAGGCACCCGAAAAAGCTCTCGCTATCGGCCGTACTAATTCTTCAATAACCATAGCCGCCGCTGCAAACACGGTCGGCGGCACATAAATTATGTCACCTTCCTGCAATAACACATCCTTGCTCGTATCGCCATGAGCAACCATGCGATCAAAGTTTACTTCAAAAATCTTGGGTCTGAAATTCTTATCGCTCGACGGCCTTATCACCTGGATACGGTCTTTCCAGGCCAAAACGTTTGGCTGAGCATCAGAAATCGCAGATAATAAGGTATCACGACCGGTATAATTTTTAGGACCGGGTCTATCAACCTGGCCCATCACATAGTAAACTTTGCTCAACGGTGCATAAATACGGACGTCAATGGGATTATCGCCGGGCAGATTATAAAGCTCTGCTACCTTTTGTTTAAGCTCATAAGTAATCGCTTTTGGCGTTCTACCCGCCGCTTCTATCTCACCCAACGCCTCAAAGCTTACCTTCCCATCGGGTCGAATGCGTTGACGCTGCAGATGGATTTCCGGAACTTTTGAACATTGTATCTCGATTACGTCCGGCGGCTGTAAAACATAATTTTCAGCCGTTACATCCACTTCCCATGGTCTTTGAAATGCTTCTATATCAGAGGAACGAGATGAAAAGCAGCCTGTTAAAGTAATAGCTATCAGCGACAAAACAACCGCTGCTATTGTGCTTCCATACTTCATAGAACCTTCCTTTCGCTTCTTTTTTGGCATTTCCACTTAAAAACCTTAAGCCTCTAAGATTATAACTCAAACAATATAATTGTCAAGGTTTTACAATTAATTTTCCGTCACTCAAACCAAAGATTAGGTTATAGGCCTCGATACCTCACAATGTAAAATGCCTAAACTCCTTCATAAGCAATTGTGTGTATTTACCAGGCTTACCATCGCTAATTACCTCGTCGTCAAATCTTACTACCGGCACGACATCCTTGGTGGTTACTGCGATAAAAAGCTCATTTGCCTCTCTTGCTTGTAGCGGTGTTAGTGATTCTTCAACTACCTCTAATCTTATATTTTTAGCTGCCTTGATTATAAACTTGCGAGTAACAGAAGGTAAGATATTGGCTGTAAGAGGAGCAGTTTGCAGCGTTTGCTTAAAGACAGCAAAGAATGCCGAAGCAGCACCTTCCGTTATAAAGCCTGCTTCATCAACAAGTATCGCTTCGCTACAGCCCTTCCAGACGGCATCCATGCGGGCAAGAACATTTGCCAGGAGATTCAGTGATTTTATGTCACATCTTTTCCATCGCCAATCAGGGTGTGTCGATACTGCGATACCTTTGGCTTTTTCTTCCGTGCTATCTTGCAGCTCGCTCACGGTCAGAAAAAAATTCGGCTTCAAATCACTACAACCAGCATGGTCGCGAGGACCTGAGCCGCGAGTTATATGAAAATATATCTTGGCGTTGGAAATACCGGCAGCATCAAAAGCCCTTTGGACCCTCCGGCGTATCTGTTCAATATTGACACTAATTATCTCGATCGCAGCCAGGCTGTCGGCAAATCTTTGTAAATGTTCCTCCAACGCGAAAATCTTGCCATTATAGCTTCGCAACACCTCATAGACGCCGTCACCGAAGAATATCCCCCTGTCAAAATAAACCGGCTCAAGCTCCTCCAACGGCACGATTTCATCCTGTACCATTACAACCTTCATAAAACCGCTCCTTTAACATTGTTTGCAGGTTCACAATAAAATCTATAATGTATAAAAAATATTGAACAATTTACTTTACAAAGGAAAATTAAATTTGTAATATACCAGTTCGATTTGTTTATTGACTATAAAAAACTGGAGTTTTTAGAATGTATGCGATAATTGAGCAAGGCGGTAAACAGTATAAAATAACTGATGGCGATTCCTTGAATATCGAACTGACTGATGTAGCCCCTGATGCCAAGACGATCGAACTGGGTAAAGTTTTATTTGTAAGCGATGGCGAAAAAATAAAAATCGGCACACCATACCTGGAAGGTACGAAGGTAATGGCCTCGTTTAAAACCACAGCCCAGGATGCCGTAGTTAAAGGCCAGAAGCTTTATCCGACATATTTTCGCAGACGTAAAAACAGTAAGAAACGTATTGGCCACCGTCAAAAATACCTTGAGATAACCATTGATAAAATAGAAAATTAGCTCTTGATTGCCCCTCTTAAACCATCTTATCGGGTCAATTCAGGTTATAGCAAATTGAAGAAAGGATAAGAATATAGGCAGGTATAATGTAAACAATGACGGGAAAGGGTGTTTTCAATCTACAAACACCCCTTACCGTCATCAGAGTAAAAAGTCCAATAAAACAGTCATTTAGGAGAGCAAAATGAATATCTATGTAGGTAATTTACCGCTTGAAGCAAGCGAAGAGGATATGCGAGAAGCGTTCAGCGCTTTCGGGCAAGTAACCTCTGCTACCATTATCAAGGATAAGTTCAGCGGTGAGTCAAGGGGATTTGGATTCGTAGAAATGCCGGCCAAGGCCGAAGCCGAAGCCGCAATCGCAGGACTCAATGGCACGGACCTCAAAGGACGTACACTGAACGTCAATGAGGCACGTCCTCGCAATGAGGGTGGGGGTGGACGTGGCGGCAGCAGGGGCGGAGACAGACGTGGCGGCGGCGGTGACCGAGACCGAAGAGGCGGCGGCCGTCGTTTTTAGTAACGAAAAAGAAAGTAGGTAGGGTGGGCACTGTCCACTACTTCTTTAATCGGTGTGCATTGTACACCCTACTGATTGACTAATTGACTCAAAGAAATCAGAGACAGAAGTTGCTATTCGATCTTCTGTATTCGATCTTCTATATTCTGTCTTCTGATGAGTTTTTCCATACAAGGCGAGAAGTATATATCCATGCCACAACGGCCGCAGATGAATTGGATGTGATATTTTCTTCCATCCTCGTCCTGCAAAATTAGCGGTTCAGCGGTGGATTTTGATTTGAGCCCAGGGCACATTTTTAACTCTTTTCGAAGGCAGTACTTCGTTGTCATAATCAAACGCCCAGATAAATCCAGGCCTGACTCCGCCGCCGGTTCAACGCTCCCAACGCCATGCCGATGATAGAAGGCACGTGCCTTTGAATTAAGCACATTGCCCATATAAGTAAGATGTTTCTCCGGGTATGGAATATCGTTCTTTGAAATAGCTTTGGTTGTGTGAGGACGATTAGCCTCGCGGATTCGCAATAAGCATTGAACAAGCTCACGTTTAGCAGCATTCATTTGCGAAACCGGCAGAAAATACACATCCTGCGTTTGCAGCCGAAGGTTAAAACAATCAAAAATGGTATTACCCAATTTCATTAATTGAGAACGAATTTTCTCCATCATAGCTTGTTTCTTTAAAGCTGGTCTTTTCTCGCCTGCAATCCCAACCGTTGCCTGATTTCCATCTTCATCAGTGCCGGTCAAAACTACGCACTTTGGCGTTTCCTGCAAAATCATCTTCAGACGAACTTTACGCTGCGCCTCACGATTAGTAAGCGTACGGTGAAATTGGTGGTCGTAATTGCGATAAATCTTTTGTCCCACGTTAATGCCATGTGTCTTTTGCGGGTAAATCAACCGTCCCTCGATGCGATTGACAACCGTTCCGCACAGGTTTTTCTGTCGGTCAAAAAAACAAATCCCGTCGGCATTATGCAGATCTTTGTCACTATCAAGAACAAAATAGGACTTTTCCAGATGAGTGACAACACCCAAAAATTCACCAATGGATTTTGGCGTGTCTATAGAGGCAAATCCGGAGGGGGATCGGCCTGTAAGACCATAGCTGGTAAAGCCACGATTGAAAGTTTTTTCGAGATTCGGCTGAAAATTCAGCTTGACCAACCCGGAAGAGCTTCGCTTAAGATTCTTCTTTGCGAGGATTGAATCAAACCTTTGGCGGTAAAAGCTCACAGTGTTGACGACATAAGGGACATCCTTCAAGCGTCCTTCAATCTTGAATGAGCTTACACCGGCATCAATCAGCTCTTCCAGATAATCTGCGAGATTAAGGTCTTTCAAGGACAGCAGATAGCGGTCTTTTGCGATTGTTTTGCCGTGCCGGTCTTTGAGGCTATACAGCCTTCTGCAGGGCTGTGCACATTGGCCGCGGTTTCCGCTTCGCCCGCCCAAAGCATAGCTCATATAGCACTGCCCGCTGGCGCCGACACATAACGCGCCGTGAATAAAACATTCAAGCTCAATAGAAGCTTGGCTTCGGATGTGTCGAATCTGCTCTAATGACAATTCACGTGCCAAAATCACCCGTGAGAATCCGACATCCTGCCAGAATTTCACTTTTTCAGGTGTGGCGTTGTGCATCTGGGTGCTTGCAATCAGCGGCAAAGGCGGTAAGTCCAATTCGAGCAGGCCGACATCCTGTATGATTAGGCCATCGACACCCATCTTATAATACTGATGGATCAACTTTTCGGCTAAAGGCAGCTCATTATCATACAGAAGTGTGTTTAGTGCCACATAGACTTTGGCGTAATATTGATGTGCGAAATCTGTTGTCTGCCGAATAGCCGGCATAGAGTTGCCTGCCGCCTCACGGGCGCTGAAGCGTTCCGCACCAATATAGACGGCATCGGCGCCGCATAAAATCGCCGCCCGTGCGGTGGCGACATCCTTACCGGGAGCTAATAACTCTATTTCGTCGCTCGTGTGCGATGGGGACATCCTTAGCGTGCTTTAACAGTGTGAAGATTTATGGTTTCCTCGGCTTTTCTTCGCCAGGCGGCAAGGCCGATTTTGACAAAATATTCAAATGAGGCATCATCAACCAGCTCACCTAAAATAGTTTTTCGGTCGGCCTCGTCCGGCACATCTTTGATAAGGCGGGCTCGAATCGCCTCAAGCTCAGCTAAAAATTCGCCGTGTTTTTCAGTGAAAAGCTGCTCCAGCTTCTTTCTGATGTGGCCGGCGTATGCAGGACAATTTCCTTCGGTGCCGATAGCTATCTGAAGGTCTCCACGTCTAACTACCGCGGGGACATAAAAATCGCAAAGCTCCGGCTGATCGACAACGTTGCAAAGGATTTCCAGCTCCTGACAATCCTTGTAAATCTGTCTGTTTAGCTGCTGGTCATTAGTAGCGGCAATAACAAGCACAGCCTCGGCAATATAAACTTTTGAGTATTTGGATCTAATTAACTCAGCACTGGTGCCTGTACAGAGGTCTGCGAGCACATCGTCAATCTGCTCGGCTACCACAACAAGGCGTGCGCCGACCTCCAGCAGCGAGCGAGCCTTTCGCACGGCAACCGCCCCACCACCGATAAGAACGACACGCCGACCAGACAATTCCAAAAATATCGGATATTTCGCCATAACAGTATTATATCCATACATTTATACTTAACAACAACGAACCCAAATTAAATTGGTGCTAAATTTCTTATGAAAAATTTGTATGTTAGGAGAAGTATGCTAAAATAACATTAGAAACCAATTCAGTCTATTTGAGAATTAGGAGATAATCATGGCAAAAAGAAAAGAAACAGTAACCAGAGTGATAGACGGCGATACATTTCTAACAGCATCTCGTGAAAGGTCTGTCAGACTCGCTGATGTTGATGCACCCGAAAAAAGTACCAGGCGTGGCGCACAGGCCACAAGGACTTTGAGAAATATGATACAGGGAAGGAAGGTTGAGGTTAATACCAAGGCAAGAGATGTTTATGGAAGAGCTGTAGCTGAAGTCAAGATTGGCAGAAAATCCGTGAATAAAGAAATGAAAGATAGACTCAAGAAATAATCGTTGCTTGATGTTGATTTCTTTTCTTGCCCAAACCTATGACACTATGAAAACAGATTTAGCCAAAGTGTTCAACGATTTTTTCGACCAGATACACTGGTACATAAAACTTTTAGATAAAATCTGTAAACCTTTATATATCACCGAGAAGTGCGAGGTATATGAATCTTTTGTTTTGAAGATATGCGTAACGTGGGAGACATTTACTAATGATCTGTTTGCTTTATGCCTTAAGAATAATACCTCTCAATACTCCAAATTTCTTGGAGTAAAGCTACCAAAACGTCCCTCATTAGAACTGTGTGCAGTACTTATTTCAGGTTATAGGTACATAGATTCCCGGCGAGTGGCTGAAGATGCCAAAAAGATATTGACACCAGATTACAATCCATTTTCAGAAAAAGCACCTGGACGCAAGAAAATTGATGAATTCTTCGCAATTAGGAACTATGTCGCTCACAGAAGTAAAGCGTCAAAACGATCACTACGTAGAATCTATCAGGATACATATCATCTCAAGCAATTTCAGGAACCAGGTCGTTTTCTGCTTTCGCCAATACGCGAAGGAGTAAAAGAGATATGGTTTGGAGAATTCATACAAGCATTTATTAATACTGCTCAGATTATGGCCTTGCATTTGAAAGTTTATAAGTAAAATATTGTGAAATCTCAAGTATCATGGGTAAAAACGAAAATTTGCAGCCGCCTTTAAGTGAAAAAGAAGTACGTGCATTAAAAGCAGGCGATGAGGTTCTAATTACTGGCGTAATCTACAGCGCCCGTGATATGGCGCACAAAAGGCTATGCGAAGCGATAGACGCCGGGGCCGAACTACCGTTCGCGTTAGAAGGAGCGATTATCTATTTTGTTGGGCCCACGCCTGCTCGGCCCGGCAGAGTAATCGGTGCGGCCGGCCCAACTACCTCATCAAGAATGGATGCCTTCAGTCCGAAACTTATCGCCAAAGGCCTTAAAGCGATGATTGGAAAAGGCTACAGAAATTCCGAGGTCAGAGAGGCCTTAAAGAAATATGGAGCGGTTCATCTTTCCGCCATCGGCGGAGCAGGAGCATTGCTATCAAAGCACATTGTCGCTGTGGAAATAATTGCCTACGAAGACCTCGGAACCGAAGCCATCAGAAAACTACAGGTTGTTGACTTTCCTGCTATCGTGGCTTATGATTCACACGGGAATAGTGTTTATTAGTTCGTGGTTCAGTGTTCGGAGTATATGAGAGATAATTATGACAAAGCAGTCGTTATCATCTGCTACCGATGAAAATACAAACGCTAAGAACGGATTTAACTTTGAGAAACTTGATGTCTATCAAAAGAGCATAGAGTTTGTTGATAAAGTATATTCAGTATTGAATACATATCCAGAAAAGGAACTATTTGGTTTGATAAGTCAACTTCGAAGGGCAGCAGTCTCCATTTCATTAAATATCGCAGAAGGTTCTGCGAGAACCAAGGGGGAGTTTAAGCGGTTCTTGAATATCGCGAAAGGTTCTCTCTTTGAGTGTATTGCCATTTTGGAGATTTCCGAAAGGCGTGGTTATATAAGCCATAATAACTTTGTTGAATTGCGAAACGAGTTAATTGGTATATCGAAGATGTTAAGCGGTCTGAAACGATCTCTATCTGCCAATATCCCTAACTCCGAACCCAGAACTCTGAACCCCGAACGGAATAAAAAATGAAGGTAGCCCTACTTGGCCTATTACAATCTGGCAAAAGCACGCTGCTGGCAGCGTTAAGCGGCAAGGCGTTACATAAAGCTGGCTCAACATCAATCGAGGAAATAATTGTGCCGGTCCCGGATGAAAAACTCGACTGGCTGGCAGAACATTATAAACCCAAGAAGAAAACATACGCTACGATTGATTGCCTGGACCTGCCGGGCTTCAACTTTACTGATGAGCATGGCCGAGCAGCAGCGAGACGGCTGATTAGTCAGATAAGAACCGTAGATTTACTCGTTTTGGTTGTGAGGGCGTTTGAAAATCCGGCAGTGCCCCCCTACCGAAACAGCGTAAATCCAGCAAGAGATTTGGCAGAGCTGCGAACGGAACTATTGCTTAGCGATCTTGAGCTTGTGACAACACGCATCGAAAAGCTCGAAAAGCAAATCCATAAACCCGCCACGACACTGCCGCACGACAAGGCCGAGCTGGCTCTGCAAAAGAAATTGCAGGAGACTATCGAATCTGAAAAGCCGATAAGCTCGGCCATCGAAACCGAGGCTGAGCATGAAATTATCAAGCCCCTCGGATTTCTGACCTTAAAGCCGATGGCTGTTGCGGTAAATGTCAGCGAAAACCAAATAGACAAAAAATTCGATTTCTCAGGTGTGATAGAAAACACCGTAGAAGTAATTACACTTTGCGCCGAGCTTGAATATGAGCTTTCGCAGCTGGATGCTGCCAGCAGAAAAGATTTTATGACCGACATGGGTTTGACTGAATCTGCTTCAGGTAAATTTGTCAAAAGCTGCTACAAGACGCTGGGTTTAATCAGCTTTCTGACCGTTGTCTCCGGCGAGCTGCGTGCCTGGCCCATTTTGCAAGGCACAACCGCGCTTGATGCAGCAGGCAAGGTACATAGCGACATCAAACGCGGATTCATAAGGGCTGAAACATTCTGCTTTGACGACCTAAAAAAACACGGCGACGAAAAAGCTCTCAAGGCAGCCGGCAAGATTCGCCTTGAAGGCAAAGAACACATCGTCCAAGATGGTGACATTATTCATTTCAGATTCAATGTGTAAATGGTTTAGGATTCAGGATTCTGGGTTCTGGGTTCAGGCCGTTTTAGTTGCCTTATCAAATGTGTTTTTGCTATCTGGCTGCCCAGATTCAAAGAATACAGAGACTCCGGTAGATTACACATACAAGGTTGTCAAAACTTATCCGCACGAGCCAAACGCTTTTACGCAAGGCTTAGTATTTGAAGACGGCTTCCTTTACGAAAGCACAGGACTTAACGGCCATTCAAGCCTACGCAAAGTGGAATTGGAAACGGGTAAAATCCTAAAGTTTTATAACGTCACAGCGCAATTTTTCGCTGAAGGCATAACGATATGCAATGACAAAATTATTCAACTGACATACAAATCAAATGTCGGATTTGTTTATAACAAAAACACCTTCGAATTGCTGCAAAAGTTTGATTATCCGACCCTTCGACCCGGCTCAGAGCCTGCCCTGAGCTTGTCGAAGGGACGAGCCGAGGGCTGGGGTATTACATTTGATGGAAAACGCTTAATTATGAGCGATGGCTCATCAACACTATACTTTTTGAATCCGGAAACACTTAAACGAATCGACCAGATTAACGTGGAGGACAACGGTAAAGCGGTAAGCGGCCTTAACGAGATGGAATACATCAAGGGACAAATCTATGCCAATGTGTGGCCGACAGAACAAATCGTGATAATCTCGCCCAGCAGCGGCAAGGTTGTCGGCAGAATATACGTAAATGGGCTTTCGAATATGCAGCAGAAAAGGCAGCCGATTGATGTTCTTAATGGAATTGCGTATGATGCCGAAAAAGATCGGATATTCGTGACCGGCAAATTTTGGCCGACTCTGTTCGAGATAAAACTTGTGCCCTTGAAATAATTGTGGTAAAAAACAGAGTAAATAGTTTAGCCGTCACCCCTGCGGTGACGGTTAATACTTATGGAATAATTTATGAACGCAGCAGTATTAATCGGTATCCGCCAGATGCAGTTGATGGATGTGCCGGAGCCAAAGGTAAAAAATAGCAACGACGTTCTTTTGAAGATTGAAAAGGTCGGCATCTGCGGTTCCGATGTCCACTACTACGAAACAGGCAGGATCGGCTCTCAAATTGTTGAATACCCTTTTATAGTAGGCCACGAATGCGCCGCTACGGTTGAGTCTGTCGGCCGCTCGGTTACTCGCGTTAAAGTCGGCGACGAGGTGGCGGTTGACCCGGCTGTGTCGTGTGATAAATGCGCCCAGTGCCAAATGGGCAGAGAAAATACTTGTTTCAATTTGCGTTTTCTCGGCACGCCCGGCCAGGGTGGTGGCTGCCTGTGCGAATATATTGTTATGCCAGAGCAATGCTGCTATCCAACGCACGGAGCTATCGGCCTTGAACAAGCCGCTATGACTGAGCCGTTATCTATCGCAGCATATTCGGTCAGCCAGGCAGAAATGCCGGAACATGCCAACAGTGCAATCTTTGGTGCTGGCCCTATCGGCTTATGCACATTCGTTAGCGCAAAGGCTGACAATGCAAATGCCTGCTATATGACCGAAAAAATCCCTGAGCGAATTGAAGCGGCTAAAAGAGCCGGTGCAACCTGGGTTGGAAATCCCGACAATCAGGATGTTGCCAAAGAAATTCTTAAACAACAGCCAGATGGAGTGGATGTTGCTTTTGAATGTGCAGGCCAGCAAGAGACAATTGACCAGGCTGTTGATGTTCTAAGACCAGGCGGCAAGCTTATACTTACCGGCATCCCACGTTTCGAAAGAATCTATTTGGCCATTGACAAAATACGAAGAAAAGAAATCACAATTATCAACATAAGAAGGCAAAATAAATGCACCCAGAAAGCTGTTGATTTAATTGCTGAAGGCAAGGTTAACATTGACTTTATGATAACCCATCGCTTCCCGCTCGAACAGACAAA
>CAZIED010000056.1:0-11430 GCA_964538525.1 uncultured Pirellulales bacterium
TCTGTCGTCAAACAACTTTTGGTAAAACTTGTTCCATTTTGCATCAACCTGGCCGGGCTTGATATAAGTGCGGACGAACTCGGACTTCACGGCTGAATGCTTTGCGAACTGCTTGCCATCACATAGCAGAAGAGCCATTACTGCATAGAAGCAGGCGTAATATAAACGATTCACCGCAAAGTTTGTATGGCCTGCATTTAATTCAAGCTCGGCTGAAGCCAGCGACTCATCAGCTTTTTCCAGCCATAGCCCAATTAGCACTTTCTGAGCTTCGTTTTCGGTCATATTTCACATCCATCTCTTTCAACTTCCTCATGAATCAGCATATAGTGTATTAGCCCGTTTGCCCAGTCGTGTTCAAATACTACGACCGATGTCAGCAAAACGTCATTTTGGAGATTGATATCAGCTAATCGTTCAGAAATAGCTGTCCGCAGATCGCTACCAACCGGACAGGATGTAAGTACAAGAAGGTCTATATCCGAATCAGGCTCATCTGTACCACGAGCTTTTGAACCAAATAGAATCAACCTGGTTACAGGTAAATCAGATTTGAGAAGCTGAGATGCTTCACGTATAGAATCTTGCTCTTTCTGCGATAGTTTTATATCTTCAAGGTTTCTCATTACGCACCTTTGCCTAAAAAATCTTTAAGTTCCATAACCCCACGTAAAACGCGAGAGAAAAACCCCCAAATAAATTTGGGGGCTAAACATTTAGCCCCGCAATTTATTGCGGGGTTCAAAATGCGGTTTTACAGCAGGTTAAAATATTTTGTTGCTAAATCATTTATATAATCGCCGATAGCCAGTGAAGCTGTCGCAGCAGGCGAAGGTGCATTTAGAACGTGAATAAAATTTTTATTCCTCTCTATCTTGAAATCATCTATCAGCTCGCCATTCGGTCCAAGTGCCTGAGCCCTAACTCCGGCATTGGCTGGCTTTATATCATCTATACCAATAGAAGGAACAAGTCTTTGCAATTGTCGAAGAAACAGCTTTTTGCTAAAGGCACGTGCATATTCACCCAGGCCATACATAAAGTGCCTGCGGAACAGCTTCCATGTCCCCCAGTACGTCAGCGACTCCCAAGTATCAGTGAAATTAAAGTCGGTTTTGCCGTAACCTTCCCTCTTAAACGATAAAACCGCATTTGGCCCGCATTCAACAGAGCCATCAATCTTGCGGGTAAAATGAACGCCGAGAAAAGGGAAATCCGGATTCGGAACCGGATAAATCAGACTTTTAACCTTTTCCGCTGCCTGTTCTGTTAGCTCATAATAATCGCCTCTAAAAGGGACAATTCTCATCTTGGGGTCAAGCCCATCCAATCGGGCGATTCTATCACACTGAAGCCCACCACAATTGATAATATATTTAGCTGCTATTGGCCCTTTATTTGTCACAATATTTGTGTAAAAATCATGCTTGTCAAAACCCGTCACCTCGTGTGATGTTAAAACCTTACTGTGTGTTCCTTTTTTCTCTATCTGATACCCCAAAACTTTTGCCACTTCGACGTAATCAATTGTCCCTGTGCAAGGCACTCGGATACCTGCGATACCTTCGCAAAATGGCTCAATTTCCTTAATCTCATCGGGTTCAACCTTAACAATACCTTCTATCTGGTTTTCCTGCCCATTATTAAAAATCTTCTCAAGGTTAGGCAGCTCTTTTTCATTCGTGGCGACAATTATTTTTCCGGTAATTTTGCAGGGAATTTTATGCTTTTTGGCAAAGTCCTGCAGCTCTTTCCGCCCCTTTGTGCAGGTTTTTGCTTTCGCAGAGCCTGGCTTATAATAAAGACCCGAGTGAATAACGCCGGAATTATGCCCCGTCTGATGCGTCGCCAGCTGCTCTTCCTTTTCCAGAATCGCAATACAAACTTGGGGGTGAGCCAATGTAATCTTGTATGCTGAGGCTAAACCAACAATTCCGCCCCCTATCACCACAACGTCATAATCAATCCTTTGTCCCATAAGCACATATCTTCAAACGCTTATTTTCCCGTACGACGCATACAATAACCAACAAGGCCGATTGAGTCAATCCATATATCCTTTCTCGTTCAATTAACACACATTGCAATAAAATTTTACAGTTAAAGAACCAACTTTGTCGATGGATATTGAGTATGGGAAAAAAATGGTCCGTTAAGTTAGTTAGTTTGGTCTTTCTGGGCATTTTTAGTATAGCGGGCTGCTATATGCCCGTAACACCACCGGAAATAACCACTCAAGCACAAATCACACCTATCCTACCTTTAGCTGAGTATCGCATTATCGGTAACTCCATTCAGAATCGACCCATTATGTGCACTATATTAGGACAAGGCAACGATACAATTTTTATCCTGGCCACCATTCACGGCGATGAGCCGGCAGGTACGCCTCTCGTTCAAAAGTTATCCGCATACCTGCAACAGAATCCATATTTATTGCAAGGACGTAAGGTTATTCTTCTGCCGATTGCTAATCCGGATGGAATGACAAACAATCACCGGTACAATGCTAAAGGCGTGGACCTCAACCGCAATTTCGCATCAGCAAACTGGCAAAAAAATGCCTTACAGGGGCTGTCACCGCTTTCTGAGCCGGAAACCCGTGCTATCTTTCAGCTCATTCAGGAATTTTCACCAGACCGCATCGTCAGCATACATCAACGCCTTCAAAATGCCTCTGCTTGTATTGACTATGACGGCCCAGGACAAAGACTGGCCAACCAGATGGCACAAAAAAGCGAACTTCCAATCCAGAAATACGGCGCACAATCCGGCTCTTTAGGCTCTTATGCCGGCTTAACGCTGAAAATCCCCATCATAACAATAGAGTTACCTCGCGATGCAGATAATCTCGACGGCAATACACTCTGGCAGAGATATGGGTCGGCTCTCGTCGCAGCAGTCGTCTATCCTAATAAAGGTTAGTCCGCCAACAGCCTCTAATATAGAGCAGCAGCACTTGCTGTCAACCTACCATTGCCGCTGAGTCTCAGAATAATTAGGAGTGATGGAATTGTTATATTCAATAAACATTGATTTACAATGTGTTTCTGTTATAATTAATCCTCGTAAATCATCTGTTAACATTGCCCGATTCTAATAGGAGACATATATATGCAGCGTAATTTTTTGATATTATTTTCACTTGCTGTGAATTGTATCCTGCTTTTTCAATTCGGCTGCCAGAGCCAGGGACTACCACCACAGATAACGTTTGAAAAAGTAACCCACGATTTTGGTGAAGTTGGGCCGATGAAAAAGAAGACTACCGAATTCAAATTTGTAAATACAGGAAGAGGCTTATTGAAAATAGCATATATCGAAACCTGCTGTGGTGTCATTGCTAAAATCGACCCTAAAAAATATAAGCCAGGCAAAAGCGGGATAGTAAAAGTAGAATATCTCTCCGGCGAAAATCCAGGTTTAGAAAAAAAACATCTATATGTCATCAGCAATGATAAGGCAAATCCAAAATTAGAGCTGATGATAGACGCCAAAGTCGTAAACAAAGTTGACTGGAAGCCGAAAAGTTTTAAGGTCCTCGAAAGCTCAAAAAGCACAAGCTGTCCAAAAATTACAATCACGAGTTTAGACAATCAGCCGTTTTCCATAACGTCATTCAAATCGAGCCTCAATTGCATAACCGCCGATATTGATTTTTCGACGAAGTCCACTGAGTTTGTTTTAGAACCAAAAATCGACCTATCGAAATTGAGTGAAAATTTAAGAGGGTACGTTCACATAGGAATTAATCACCCGGATTGCAATATTGTAAGCATCCCCTTTGAAGTGCAGTCAAGGTTTATAATCAGACCGCAGAAGATTATAGTTCTCAACGCTGAACCCAAAAGCCCTGTTATCAAACATGTGCAGATACTTAACAACTTTGGCGAAGAATTTGAAATAGAATCAGCTTCATCTCAGAATAATTTCATAAAACTTCTGAGTCAGAACAAAATTAGCACCGGTTATGAGCTCGAAATAGAAATAACACCGCCGGAGCAGCAAGGTGAAAAGTTACTATTTACAGATACGTTATTTGTCAATTTAACAAGCGGTCAGAAAATAACAATTTCATGTAGCGGGTACTATTTGGTAAAGGAGTAAATTAACGAAACAGTTCAGTAATAAGTATTCTGTTGGCGGCATATAATTTACGTGATTTTAGCCTAAAAAATGTTGCATTTATCTGAGATAGGTAGTAAAATTAAGTTAAATAAATACAATTTGGATAATTTAGGCTAAAAAATAAGGCTAATTCCAGATAGCAAAACTTATAAGGAGAAGAACTCAAGTCTTTATAAAATAAGAGCTTGCACTAAAATACAAAAAGTGATTTTAAATGTAATACGCCCTTTTATAGTTTTTACAAATAAAATCACATAAAAAAAGAGTGTAAAAATTTTGACCGTTAATAGCTTTCTTCAAAGAAAGGTGAAAATAATTATGCAAACGCGAAAAGGTTTCACTTTAATTGAGCTTTTGGTGGTAATTGCCATAATCGCTTTATTGATGTCGATGTTGATGCCGGCTATGAGGCGAGTGAGGGAGCAGGCCAGAGCAACAGGATGCCTGGCGAACCTCAAGCAGTGGGGTCTCATCAGCGCAATGTACACGGGAGAAAATGACGGCAAATTCTGGCCTGGCTTAGGTTCATCGGGGTATTGGTGGCCGTGGCAACTCGAAGAGCGGTATAAGGATTGGAAACAGAATAAAATCTGGTTTTGCCCAACTGCAAAAAAACCGATAGTTAACGAAAAAGGTACCACTTCGGCGTCACTTAATATCTTCAACGCCTGGGGCATCTATAAAGATTACGAGGGAGGGTATGATGCAGGTCCGAATGGCATAGCCGGAAGCTATGCTATAAATGGTTATGCTCTCGCGACGAACAATCCTAATCCGCGAGGTACTCCCGACAGCAGCACTGTGGATAACTGGAGGACCCCAAATGTGCCCGGTGCAGCCAACATACCTCTGTTCACGGATAGCCTGCGTTTCGACGGCTGGCCACGGGATACAGATGTCCCTGCTGCGAACGAGTATGCAGCCTGGACCACCAACGGCCTGGCACGCTGCTGTATAAATAGGCATGATGGATTCGTTGGCTGTGTATTTCTGGATTTCTCTGTGAGAAAGGTCGGCCTTAAGGAGTTGTGGACTCTAAAATGGCATAAGTTATTTAACACAACAGGCACTTGGACTGCAGCCGGCGGTGCCGTGGCGAGTGACTGGCCGGATTGGATTAGAGATCTTAAAAATTACTGATAGCGACAACTTTTGTCCCTTGAATAAATATCAAATTCTACCTGCCTAAAGCTGTTAGTGCACTCAAGAACAGGGAATAGATAGTTATTATTCCCCTAAATGTTTGACATATTCCACCCAAGTTTATATCATATTACCTTTAAATCTGTTGAAACTGCAGGATTATGCAGGAATTTACCCTGCTTGCTGCTGTCGCTTTGAAAGGTTGTCTTTTTCCATGGATAAACAAAAAGTAGTTTTGAAAAATAAGCCTTTTGTCTTAATTATTCGTGACGGATGGGGTTATAACCCAAACTCTGCTGAGGACCAATACAATGCTGTCAAATGTGCAAATACGCCTGTAGATGATATGCTAATGAATGAGTATCCAAACTGCCTCATCCATACAAGCGGAGAAAATGTAGGCCTTCCGGATGGGACGATGGGTAACAGCGAAGTCGGACATCAAAATATCGGTGCCGGCAGAATCGTACCGCAGGAATCTGTAAGATTAAGCAAAGCCATTCGTGACGGCTCATTTTTCGAAAATAATGAGTTCCTGAATCTAATCAAATTCATAAAAAGTCATAACGGCAAAATGCACCTTATGGGCCTATGCAGCGATATCGGTGTTCATTCGCTGTTAGACCATTTATATGGACTGCTTGAGCTGGCGAAAAGAAACAACATAAAAAAAGTCTTTATTCACGCCTTTACCGACGGACGAGATTCACCTCCGAATAGTGGCGCAGGATACATTGCTGAGATCGAAAAGAAGGCTCAAGCTATCGGTGTTGGCCAAATCACAAGTGTTTCCGGCAGATTTTATGCGATGGATAGGGACAGCAGATGGGACCGCGTGCAAAAAGCTTACGAATGTATTCGGTTTGGCAAAGGTATAAAAGCATCCAGCGCAGCAGAAGCGATAGCAAAAAGTTATGAAAATGGCGTAACCGACGAATTTATTGAGCCGACCTGCATAGTCAATAAGGAAAATGAGCCATTAGCTACTATCAATGACGGTGACGGAGTAATATTTTTTAATTTCCGTGGTGACAGGCCTCGCGAGATTACCCGCGCATTTGTTGAGCCGGACTTCAAAGATTTTGCACAAACGTCAAAACCCGATATATATTACGTTTGCATGACAGAATACGATACGACGATACCTGCACCGGTGGCTTTTCCAAAACCGACGAAAATGAAAAATATTCTTGGTGCTTACTGGAGCTCTTTGGGATTAGCCCAATTTCGCTGCGCCGAGACGGAAAAATACGCTCACGTCACTTTCTTCTTTAATGATTACACCGAAAAGCCATTTCGTGGCGAAGACAGGCAAATTGTCCCCTCGCCACGAGTAAAAACTTATGATTTAAAGCCTGAGATGAGTGCTTATGAGGTTACCGATGTCATCCTGCAAAGACTCGAATCAAATAAATACGACGTGATAGTGATTAATTTTGCCAACCCGGATATGGTTGGCCATACCGGCGTACTTTCTGCTGCGGTTAAGGCGGCAGAAACGGTTGATGAATGTGTCGGCAAAATATTAGATAAAGTTAAAAGTATGGGCGGAGCAGCAATAGTCACAGCCGACCATGGCAACTTCGAAAAGATGTGGGACGAGGAAAAGAATCAGCCTTACACCTCTCACACGATTTTTGATGTGCCTTTGATTGTATTCGATGAACGCTACAAAGGCCAAAAACTACGGGAAGATGGCAGATTAGCCGATGTAGGTCCTACACTATTGGAAATGATGGGCGTGCCGAAGCCGGAAGAAATGACCGGCCAAAGCTTGTTAAAAGGCTAAAAAACAAACGCGAGCAGTCGTTGCGAGGTCTGCAAAACAGACCGCGGCAATCTGATTCATTATATTTTAGATTGCTTCGTCCGTACACTCGCTGCAATGACTGCGAAAAAATGCTTAAGGAAATGCCATTCGGTTAAGGAGCTAATTATGTTTAGGGTTGCTATTCTCGCACTTTATTGTAGTATTTTTGCCGGTGCGGAAACCGGGCAATTAGGAGTGAAAATTGAACAAAATGTCCCTGTGCCGATGCGAGATGGAGTCATTCTGCGGGCAGATGTGCACCGGCCGGATCGCGGTGGTCCTTATCCTGTGCTTGTGCAACGTACACCTTATGGCAAGGGTGGGAATTTCGACCGGTATGTAAAGGCTGGCTATATCGTCGTCAGCCAGGATGTTCGCGGCCGTTATGAATCCGAAGGAAAATACGAGTCATTTTATCGGTTCAAGACACACGATGCCGAGGATGGTTACGAAACAGTTGAATGGGCTGCGAAACTGCCAAACTCGACCGGCAAGGTGGGAACGTTCGGTACCTCCGCATCGGCGTTTCTGCAATGGCGTCTTGCCCCGCTTCATCCACCATCACTTGTAGCTATGTCTGCTTGCAGTATTCCAGCCCAAATATGGTATGGGGAAAATCCATGCACAATCCGTCCGGGATTTCGATTGGAGTATTTTGCAATGATGGCAGTTGATATGCGCCGACGGGAAAACCTACCTGGTGTGCATTCCGAGTGGGTACACCAGATACTTTGGAAGATAGAAGAGCAGAAGTGGCTCAATTGGCTTCCCTGGCTGGAACTGCCCGAGGATTTTTTCGGATATGAGACCGACTCTTTCAAGGCCTGGTTGAAAAATCCGCACGAAGATCCATGGAAACTGCATGAAGACTGCAAGAATATCTCGGTTCCCAACCTTGATATCGTTGGCTGGTATGACCATTCTAATGGAGACATGCTGCTATTCCGAACGATGGTCAAAGAAGCCGGCACTGAAGCAGCACGCAGAGGCTCACGCCTCATAATCGGCCCATGGAGTCATGGGAGGTACGACCGAAGATACGGTACAATTGACTTTGGCCCTGACGCTGTTCCGGACAAGGAAGCAGTACAAATCCGCTGGTTTGATTATTGGCTTAAAAGCAAGCAAAACGGCGTCGATAAAGATGCACCTGTGAGAATCTTTGTTATGGGCGATAACAAGTGGAGGGATGAGCAGCACTGGCCCCTGGGACGGACTCAGGATAAGATTCTTTTCATAACCAGCGAGGGTAACGCCAATACCCCGAATGGTGATGGAAAGCTCATCGATGAAAAACCAGAATCCGCTGACGCTGACAAGTACGTTTATGATCCGAATAACCCGGTTCCAACACCCTATGGTGCGCAACGCCCCAGACCCGCAGATCAACGACCGCTGGCCAATCGTCAGGACATACTTGTCTATCAGACAAAACCATTGACGGAACGGATTGAAGTCACCGGCAATCCCATAGTTGAGCTATATGCTGCATCATCAGCCCCTGACACCGACTGGTTTGTAAGGCTTATAGATGTCGCCCCAGACGGTCTGGCAAGAGACGTCTCGTCAGGCATAGTGCGTGCACGGTATCGGGACGGATTCGACAAGCCAAAGATGATCAAGCCCGGTGAGGTAATTAAGTACACAATCCGGATGAGCCCGACTTCGAATGCGTTTTTGTTGGGGCATCGGATTCGTCTAGATATCACTAGCTCCGACTTTCCCAATTACGACCGCAACCACAACACCCCATTTGACCAGAATGCTGATGCAAGGCTGGCCATTGCTATGCAGACTATATATCATGGGGTCAATCATGCAACACGAATTATCTTACCCTGGGTGCCGAATTCAGAAAAGGACGGCTAAAACCTGCTTCTGCCTTGACATATAAAATTGAATTCTAACCATTATTATGATTTCGCACATATTTGATTTTGTTTTCAAGCTCTTTATCCGTGAAACAGAATCTCTTATCAAATCCCTTTGACCAGATTTTGCCTTGACTTCCGAATTTACGCAATGCCAAAGTTGCTGAATATTTATATCTATGAACAGCCTGTTCGATTGATTCTTCGGAAACTCCAGCGACTATATGCAGATGGTTTGAGCAGACCGCTATCGCAAATATTTTGTGATTTATTCTCTGGGCTTCTTCGACAATTGTATTTTCAACAATTTGTTTTTGTTCTAAATTAAGTTTGACTTTCGGATATTTTTGTTGCCTTTGATTTGCCGATTTTAATTTATCGTTTTGCGCAAGGGTTTTGCCATTTTTTACATATCCTCTTTTATCGCCCTGCAGCCAGCTTTCGTAGGTAGTCCAGGTAATAATATAACCAATCATTCTTTTCATCATTTTTTTGATAATATCCGCACTTTATTTTGTCCACAACTCTTTTTCCGGTTATTTCGGTTAGCCCCGCCATCACTATGGCGGGGTCTTTGTTTTGTTTTCCGCAAGCACAAGGCAAACAAATAGCATTTCCTTCCAAATACGTGGACTTCTTTTTTATACAGTTGCAACAATCATAAGACCTGAATAGAATAATTAATTAAGGTGGCCTTTAAAAATTGATGTTTTTGCCGCGATTTAATACCTAATGAGAAAAAAGCAAAAACCAACCTGTTTTATCATTGCAGGCCCAAACGGCGCAGGAAAAACTACATTTGCATTACGCTATTTGCCGCAAATAGCGGGTTGCCGAAACTTTGTCAATGCCGACCTTATTGCTTATGGTCTTTCACCTTTTGACTCGTTATCGGCTCAATACGAAGCTGGTCGTCTCTTTCTTCGTGCGATCTATGCGAACATCGACAAGCGGGTAGATTTCGCTTTTGAGACGACATTGGCAGGCCGCAGTCAAATTAGTCTGCTGAAAAAACTCAAACAGGACGGTTGGCAGTTGGTCCTGTTTTTCTTATGGATACCTGACGCAGCTTTTTCAAAAAGTCGAGTTCGCGAGCGCGTTGAGCATGGCGGACATAACATACCCGATAATGCAATTTACCGCCGCTTCCCTCGTATAATGCACAACCTCGTCAAAATTTATATCCCTCTATGTGATAAAGTTGTTTGTTATGATAATTCTGAATCAGAACCAGTTCTTGTTTTTGAACAAGATAAAAACGGGCAGAAGATTTCAAATAATGATATATATGAAAGAATTATAAGGTGTGCTAATGGTTACAAAAGAAACTCATAGAATGGCGCTTCGTGCAAAAGAATGTCTACGAAAAGCCGTGCGTGAAGAACTAAGAAAAAAAGCATTGCTTGGCCAGTATGTTATTATAGAACGTAACGGCAAGGCCTGTCGAGTTTCAGCCAAACAGGCCCTAAAAATTGCCAAAACCAAATGATTTACCTTGCCATATAGAAACCTGCGGAAATAATGGGATAAAGTCTGCTGTTGTCTTGGCAGGAATGTTCTCGGCACAGAGGTCACCGAGGTAACTGCCATAAAAAGTTTTTTTAAGGGAGGCAAAAATGAACGAGAAAGAAATAAAAAAGATAAAAGTTCGACAAGACCTTCAGTCTGAATTTAAAGGCACCATCGATCAAAGAGTTGAAAGATACTTGGAAATAGATCATAAGGAGATTATTGGCAACCATCACTTTGCAGGAGCTTCCTCTGAGTGCATAAGGCTTTACTGTGACGGTTATCTCATTAGTTCTGTTATGGTTAGCCAAGCAGTTAACGAAGGAATTGTGAGGTTTATCGCAGAAAGAAATAATATCGCCCTTCACCCGGATCACGATAAAAGTAAGACCAAAAACATTTCTGAACTGATCGATGAACTCGAACAAAAAAACATCATTACCAATGCTTGTGCAGAAGCATCGAGAAGCATTTACGGGAGTTTTAGGAATAACGTCCATCATATGAATCCTGAAGTTGCTGAAATTGCGACCCATTTCAGAGATTTAGCAAAACGCAATCTTCAGGATTTAGCAAAAATTGAAAAGGAAATATTCGGCAGCAAGTTTGCACCAGATGGTAGCCTTATCCTGCAACAACCAAAATATTGGAATTGTAACAAAGACGGGAAAGTACCAGTATATTTGAGATTAGCCCCTTAGGTGAAGCGGGGCGCCTTTTTGCGGCAATTTTTGAAGATAAAACAAGCCCATCTCTTATTAACGACTTCTACCAAACCGCTCGAATTCTCCTCTACCGACCAGCATCGTTCGTAAATGGGTACTGGAATTTCAGTAAGAAATGAGTACAATGAGACAATTATGGGACAGATAAAAGTTCTTGACCAGAATATGATAAATATGATCGCGGCTGGTGAGGTAATCGAACGGCCCGCCAGCGTGGTCAAGGAATTGATGGAAAATAGCATCG
>CAZIED010000057.1:0-11366 GCA_964538525.1 uncultured Pirellulales bacterium
TTTCTGAACCTGGCGGTGGGGATGTTTAGGAGCTTGCGGTATTTGGCTACGGTGCGTCTGGCCAAATCTTTGATGCCGGTCTCTGCTAATTTCTCACGTATTTGCTCGTCGCTTAAAGGCTTGGTCTTATCTTCCGCATCGATAATTTCCTGCAGCTTAACTCTTATCGCTTCCCAGCTGTGGGCCTGGCCTGCGTCGTCCTGCATTCCGCCGCTGAAGAATTTTCGTAGTGGCAGCAACCCCCAGGGGCATTGCACATATTTGCCCGCTGCCGCCCGCGAAACCGTAGCCAGATGTACCCCGACATCGTCGGCCACTTTTGACATCGGCAACGGTCGAAGATAAAGCGGACCCTTATCGAAAAAGTCCCTCTGGAACTTCACTATCGCCTGGGTAACTTTCAGCAACGTATTTTTCCGCTGTTCTATTGCATCTATTATCCACTGAGCCGAACGTATATTGTCTTGCAAAAACTTTCGCGTCTTTTCACTTGTCTTTATGTCTTTAGCCATTTTCGTATAGTAGCTGCTTAGTCTTAAGCTCGGCAGATCAGAATTGACCAGACGAATTGAATATTCTCCTGTGTCATCAGAAGGTTCTACTATTACGTCGGGGGTAATGGAATAGTTTCGTGGACTGCCGATCTGTAAGCCGGGGGAAGTATCCAGCTTGCTCATCCGCTTAATGGCCTGATTTAGTCTGTCGATACTGCAATTCATTTTTTTGGCAATATCCGGCAGACGGTTTTCCAGCAGCTCATCCAGGTGCTCTGCTATCAGTCTGGATTCAAAGCTCATATCCTTCTCCGCAGTAGTTGCTACGAAGGAGGAATCTTCACTGCTTTGGGCCATCTGGATGAGCAGGCATTCTTTCATGTCACGTGCGCCGACGCCGGGGGGCTCTAACCTTTGTACCAATGCCAGAGCCTTTTTCAAATCGTCGAAGGAAAAATCATTTCTATCCTTATTGTGCAGCTGCTCTAATCTTACGGTCAGATAACCTTTTTCATCGATGTAGTCGATTATCATGCTGCCGGCCTTTTTTACAGGCTCTTGGGCTTCGATTAATTGCCATTGCTCTGTCAGATACTCGTGCAGTGATTGTGGAGGCGCTGCAACATTTTTTATAGCCTCCATCTTCCTGTCAGGCTCATCGCTTTGCCTGCGCGTATAGAAGGGCTCCGCCTGTTCTATGTGCTCTTTGTGCTCATCTTCGAGGCTTTCCAGCCTTTCAAAGTCATCGACTTTGTTATTGTCCTTGTCAACAACCAGAACCTTTTCACCGTCGTCCTTTTGCGGAGCTTCTTGCTCAATCGGCTCGGTCTCTTCCGGGCTTGCAAGCTCTGCTATTTCCAGGACGGGGTTGTTGTTTAGCTCCTGCTCGATTCTTTCCTGAAGCGCCAGGATTGGAAGCTGGAGAATCTCCATCGACTGAATCATGTGCGGAGCGAGTTTCATACGCTGCTCCATTCGCATGTCGCCTCGCATCTCCAGCTTCATAAAAGCACCTAAAAAATCCCTTTACTAATACTCCCTGTTTCAGAAACCGTGTTGTGGCGAGATTGCCACGCTCGGCTGGGCCTCGCTCGCAATGACAAATGAAGGCGAGAATACGTCATTACGAGGAGTCCCCATCCATCGGGACGACGAAGCAATCTCTTTTAAGCATAGCGGCGAGAATTATGAAGCGCTGTGCTCTGCTGCCTAAACCAAATTCCTCCGTATTATAAGAACCGCACACAACAACGTCAATGTTTGAAGCGTGTTTGAAATGTATTAGTCTAATTCCTGTCTGCCGATGATTGCATCGGTTAGTATTTTGCCGCTGGCGTATTCGATTGTTGAACCGGTGGGAATTCCGCGGGCCAGGCGGGTGATTTTCACGCCGGTGGATTTAATCAGCGAGCTTATGTAAAGTGATGTACCGTCGCCAGCCATATTGGGATTTGTTGCCATAATCACTTCTTTTACGCTGCCGCTGCGCACTCGCTCGACGAGCTTGTCGATGGTCAGATTATCCGGCTCAACACCTTCCAGCGGTGCGATGTGGCCGCCGAGGACGTGATACACCCACTTGCATGCGCCGGTTTTTTCAAGAGCGATGACGTCTTTTGGCTGCTCGACAACGCAAATCAGGCTATTATCCCGCCGGGAGTCGGAGCAGATAGAGCAAGCTGGCTGTTCTGAGTAATTGCAGCAGATTTGGCAGCGTTTGATTTTGGTTTTGACATCTTTTATGGCGTCGGCAAGAGCCATTGCTTCAGCCG
The DNA here is from genome assembly GCA_964538525.1 of uncultured Pirellulales bacterium. Taxonomy (GTDB): domain Bacteria; phylum Planctomycetota; class Phycisphaerae; order Sedimentisphaerales; family Anaerobacaceae; genus CAZIED01. The sequence continues at coordinate 2,267 of CAZIED010000057.1, forward strand.
GCTCAGTTTTTAGGATATGGAACACCAGCCGTTCAGCAGTTTTAGGCCCAACGCCCGGCAGCTTGCCAAGCTCCTCGATAAGTTTATTCAAACTCTCTGTGTACGCACTACTCATTATTCTTCTTGTTTCACCTGACAGATCGATTCATTCTCAAGAAGGTACTATATAGTCTTGTGGCTTGTATTGTCAAAATCTTATTGACAAAATGAGTTGCCGCGGTAAAATAAATGCGCAATTGGTTTCGCTTGGGCATACCCATAGCCCAGATATAAGAACTTAGCGAGCGTTTTTGTGAAAGTATCCCAATATGACAGCCGAAATAGCTGTGATGAATAAATCAGCAATTGCCCTTGCTGCTGACAGTGCTGCTACGGTACAAATGCAACGAGGGCATAAAATATATACGACGAATAAACTTTTTACGCTTTCGAAGTATCATCCCGTCGGTATAATGATTTATGGACAAGCTGAACTTTTAGGTGTTCCATGGGAGACAGTTGTAAAAACGTATCGGGAACAACTGACAACCAAAAGATTTGGATCCTTGAGAGAGTATTCGGACGATTTCATCAATTATATCGAAAATGATAAAATTCTCTTTTCAGAAGCAATTCAAAAAGACTTTTTTCGAAAAAGTCTTCGTGGTTACTACACACTCATCAATAAAGAGATTGATGAAGAGATAAAACAACGTACTGAAGATAAGAAAATCACTAGTCGAGAAATTGAAAAGATAGTACATAGTGTAATAAATAAGCGGTCTCAAGATTTGGAAAAATTAGAGCTACTGGCAAATTTTTCGCCTGTAGATGCACGAAATCTAGTTACTACATACGCCTCTATTATCAAGGAAGTTAAGGATGATGTGTTTGTAAAGCTCCCGATAAGGCCGATCGCAAATAACAACTTAAAGAAAATCGCTGGTTACCTATTCTCGCGAAAGATTTTCCAAGAAAACCTTTCCGGGGTTGTTGTGGCCGGATTTGGAAATAACGAGATATTTCCACATATTAGGAGCTTCGAAATAGAAGGTATCGTAAATGGCAAAGCCAAATGCAAAGACGCTGAAGAGCATGAGACCAATGAGAACACCACTGCATGTATCATCCCATTTGCTCAGGCCGAGATGGTTGCAACTTTCATGGAAGGAGCGGATCCTAACTATCGCAAACGCATCCTTAACGGATTAAAGGTATTATTAGTAGAAAAATATCCTACTTATATATGCGATGAGTTGACCGAGTTGGCAGAAGTTAAGAAAAAAATGATAGGTGAAAAGATATCAAAGATTGGCGAGGGAGTATTAGACGAGTTTCGCAGGCAATTAACTCGTTACAGCGAAGAAACACATGTTGTCCCCGTTACAACGGCTGTGTCATTTCTTCCAAAGGATGAACTTGCGGTGATGGCTGAGACTCTCGTAAACCTTACTTCTTTCAAGAAAAAGGTATCCGTCGATGTTGCAGAAACTGTTGGAGGTCCTATAGACGTTGCGGTTATTTCAAAGGGAGACGGCTTCGTCTGGATAAAGCGTAAACACTATTTTGAGCAGAACCTCAATCCCTGTTTTATCGCTAATTATTTTCGCGAAGAGTAATTATCACCACGAAAGAAAGACATATGGAAAAGAAGAGAACGGACAGGCATAAAAGCTTTACTTATGAAGAATTCAAGAAGAAATTTCTGGCTGTAAGCAATAAGAACCAGCGATCAAACAAGGGAGCTCTTTATGAGCTCGGGGCAAAAATGGCGAGGGAATCCCTGAGTGAATGTAAGCAGGAATAGCCTATCACGTACGAAAAATGATTGTTGTAAACAGCCTTGTGTAAGTCCTCTACTGTTCCGGTTATTATTGCATCCAGACCAATAATAACTTTCTAAAGATGATTGGCAGACACAATACACCATCACAATATGCGATAGGCCGATTATAGATGGCCATGGCCAATTATCCAATTTATACTACGCAAATGTGACTTTGCAATACCGTATTTTTAAATGAAACATCAATCCCCGCAGAATTTCCAAAATACCTTGCAAATAAAACATCGCGCCGATAAAATTCGCGTAGTATGGGAGTGAATCGCAGATTTGTCCTGATGTTTCTTATATTCTCTTTTGTGGCTGGTTGTTCGGAACAAGCAGACCCGAATGAGCCTGTTGGTTTTATACAAATCAAAGGCTCCGATACTCTTTTAAATGCCGTGCAGAAAGTCACTGAAGAGTTTATGAAAGAGTATCCGCATGTCTTCGTGGCGGTAACAGGCGGCGGAAGCGGCGTAGGTATTGCCTCTTTGATAAATAAGACATGCGATATAGCCGCGGCCTCCCGTGAAATGAAGCCCAAGGAAATAGAGCTGGCTCAGAAACACGGGGTATTGCCAAAAGAGCTGGCGGTTGCTTATGACGGCGTCGCAGTAATCGTCAATAATAACAATCCTGTCAGCAAGCTGACAATTGAGGATTTGCACAAGATATTCACAGGAAAGGCAACCAACTGGAAAGAATTCAGCGGAAAAGACCTACCTATTGTAACACTATCGCGTGAGGTCAGCTCCGGCACACATCTCTATTTCAAAGAGGAGGTAGTTCGTCTCGGTAAGAAAGACAGCTCCGAAGAGTTCGCCACCCAAACATTACTGCTGACATCCTCCCAGGCGATTGTCGAAGAGATTGTGGTAAACGAAGCTGCGGTAGGATATTTAGGCATGGGCTATATCTGCGACCGCACGAAACCGCTGCTGGTAGCGAAGGGCGGCGAGTTTTATCCTCCTGATATTGACAACGTATCAAAGAAGACATATCCTCTATCGAGGCCTCTCTATTTTTATACTAACGGACAGCCGCAGGGGATTACAAAGCTGTTTATCGACTTCACTTTAAGCCCTAAGGGCCAGCAGCAATTCAAAGAAACCGGCTTTGTGCCGGTGGGAGCTATATTTGACCAGAAAAATTAGCGAATTCATTATAGAATTGTGCATCAAGCTAAGCGGGCTGCTGGTAATTAGTTTTGTTTTATTGATTTTTCTTTTTTTGCTTAAAGATTCTCTATCTTTGTTCGGTGTATATCCGGTGTGGGAGTTTCTCTTCGGAAGGAAATGGCTGCCCATATCTGAACCACCCTGGTTTGGTGTTGTGCCGTTGCTGCTCGGCTCAATATATGTCACGGCTGGCGCAATTGTTATTTGTGTCCCTCTGGGCGTTGGAACAGCCATGTTTATTGCTGAGGTTGCTCCGGAATCCTTAAAGCACGTGTTAAAGTCGCTGGTCGAGATTCTGGCTTCGATTCCGAGCGTCGTGTTAGGCTTTATTGGCATTGTCTGGCTCAGTCCATTCCTTAAAGACACCTTCGGTCTTGCCACCGGCATGTGCGGGCTGACTGGAAGCCTGCTGCTGGCGTTTATGGCACTTCCGACCATAATCAGCATTTCAGAAGATGCTTTGATAAATGTGCCGAGAGCTTACAAAGAGGCGGCATTCGGCCTTGGAGCAACAAGGTGGCAGACCCTGTGGCGGATTGTCCTGCCAGCGGCTTCAAGCGGTATTATCGCGGCTGTAATGTTAGGTATCGGCAGAGTAATAGGTGAAACAATGGTTGTAATGATGGTCACGGGCAATTCACCCGTTATACCGATATCTATTTTGCGGCCTTTAAGGACGCTGACGGCAACAATCGCCGGCGAAATGGGCGAAACCGTGGCCGGCTCCGAACACTACCTGGCTCTTTTCGGAGTAGGGCTGGTCCTATTTATTATAACCTTCATAATCAATTTTCTCGCAGACTTTTATCTCCGGAGGACAAGGATATGAACGCAGCCAAGGCCAGACAAAAAATTGCCTTTCTCGTCCTCGGATTTATCACATTGCTTGTCGTTGTGCCTATCTTGATGATAATATTTTACATAGTTAAGAACGGCATCGGTGCGGTAACATGTGGATTTATTACGCAGGCACCTCGTAACGGGATGAAGGAAGGTGGTATCTTTCCTGCGATTGTCGGCACTATTCTGCTGGTGGTCGGAACGATGCTGTTTTCGCTGCCGGTCAGCATATTATCTGCGATTTATCTCGTAGAATATGCCAGGGATAATTTCTTTACCCGTTTGATTAAGCTTTCGATTGTGAACCTTTCCGGTATTCCTTCTATTGTGTATGGCCTGTTCGGATTTACACTTTTTGTTCTGTTTCTCAAGTTAGGCACTTCTATTCTTGCCGGCTCTTTAACGTTAGCGATAATGAGTATGCCGGTAATTATCACCGCAACCAAAGAAGCCTTGGAGGCAGTGCCGGCCAGTTTTCGGGAGATAAGCTTATCTCTGGGCGCCACAAGGTGGCAGACTGTGCGGTATTGTGTTCTGCCTTATGCTTTGCCGGGCATGCTTACCGGAACAGTCCTGGGCCTAAGCAGGGCCGCAGGTGAAACGGCTCCGATTTTGTTCACGGTTGCCGCATTTTATCTGCCTCGCCTGCCGCGTTCGGTCTTTGACCAGGTAATGGCTCTACCGTATCATCTTTATGTAATTGCAACGCAGGTGCCGAACCTGCCGATGAAGCTTAGTTTTGCTACAGCTTTCGTGCTTATAGCATTGGTATTCCTGATGAATCTTGTAAGCATAATATTGCGTGCTCACTTTAGAAAAAAGAAACAATGGTAAAAGAAGCAATTATAAAAACAGAGAGTTTGTGCTGTTACTATGGCACGCTTCAGGTTTTAAAAGATACGAGTCTTGAAATCTATAAAAACGAGATTCTCGGAATTATTGGGCCTGCTAACAGCGGCAAAACCACCTTTTTGCGGGCGCTAAACAGACTTAATTACCTTAGTGCTTCGTATCGACAGAGCGGCGAAATCTTTTTCAAAAACCAGAATATCAGGAATATAAACGACAATATCTTACGTAAGAAAATCGGTATTATTTTTGCTCTGCCGCAGGTGCTGCCCGTAAGTGTCTATGATAATGTCGCTTACGGCCCAAAAGTGCACGGCGTTACCCACAAAAACACGATTGACCGGATTGTCGAAGAGGCCTTGAAGAAGGCATATCTTTGGGAGGAGGTTAAAGACCGCCTTGATTTGTCGGCGGTACGTCTCTCCGGCGGTCAGCAACAAAGGTTGTGCATAGCCCGTACACTTGCGGTCGAGCCGGACGTGATTCTCTATGACGAGCCGTGCTCGGGGCTTGACCCTATTTCGACTGCAAAAGTCGAGGACGCCATGCAGCAATTGAAGAAAGGCTATACACAGATTTTAGTGACGAACAATACCAAGCAGGCCGCGCGTGTCAGCGAACGATGCGGTTTTTTCCTGACGGGCGAATTGGTTGAAATCAGCGAAACGGTTGAACTATTTACCAACCCGCAAGATAGACGCACGGATGATTATATAAGCGGCAGGTTCGGATAGTTCTGTTCGGAGTTCGGTGTTCGGGGTTTGGTGACTCTGAACTCTTAACACTGAACATTAAACTAATATGAAATTTACCACGAAAATTGAAACGTCTGAACTGAATCTACACTACGGCAAATTCCATGCCCTTGAAGATGTGAATATTAAGATACCGCAGCGGAGCATTACCGCTATCATCGGTCCTTCCGGATGCGGGAAATCAACACTTTTACGGTGCTTCAACAGGATGAACGACCTTATTGAGCACACCAGTGTCGAAGGCAATATAATCATCGACAGCGAGAATATTCTTGAGCCGAATACGGATCTGATTTCTTTGCGTAGAAAGGTTGGAATGGTTTTTCAAAGGCCCAACGTCTTTGACCTGCAGATATATGACAATCTTAAATTCGGCCTGCGCATACATCGAATGATTGATGGGAAAGATGAAATTATGCAGGCTATTCAGTGGGGCCTTGAGCACGTCGGACTCTGGAAGGAGCTTAAAGACAAGCTCAAGGTTAATGCTCGAACTCTTACCCTCGAGCAGCAGCAGCGCCTCTGTATTGCCAGGGTGTTGATTTTAAAGCCCGAAATAATCTTGCTTGATGAGCCATGTTCGGCGCTGGACCCAATATCGACACTAAAAATCGAGGACCTTCTGCGAGTATTAAAACAGGAATATACGCTGGTAATTGTAACTCATAACATGCAGCAGGCTGCCAGGGTGTCGGATTATACGGGCTTTATGTATCTGGGAAGGCTTATTGAATTTGCAGAGACCCAGAATATTTTTTCCAATCCGAAAGAAAAACTTACCGAGAATTATATAAGCGGCCGTTTCGGCTAATCTTTAGGAGAATAGTATGCTTAGAGAAGGTTTTGCTGAACATATCAGACAGCTTGAAAAAGATATCACGGATATGAGCCAGATGGTAATAACTGCTATTGAACGCTCGATAGAATCCCTCAAAGTTCACGATGTAGAAGCAGCCAAGCGAATTGTTGATGACGATGTGCTTATTAACAAGAAGCGGTGGGACATTGAAGAAAAGTGCATCCATTTGATTGCCACGCAGCAGCCGGTGGCAAGCGATTTGCGCGAAATCATCGCCGTGCTTAATATTGCCACCGAGCTGGAGCGTATGGGTGATTACGCTGAAGGTATCGGTAAGATCGTCATTTTGCAAGGTACAGACCCTCTAATTAAAACGCTGGTGGATATCCCTCGAATGGCGGAGATAGGCATCGACATGCTTAAAAGGAGCATCGATGCCTTCTTAAAACGAGATGCTGAGGCTGCCAAGGCGATATGTGCCGATGACGACAAGGTCGATTTGCTTCATGAGCAGGTCTATCGCGTGTTTCTGTCGTATATGATAGAAAACCCGCGAGTCATTACGCGCGCCACATATCTAATCTGGGCCGCCCATAATCTCGAGCGTATCGCCGACCGCGTGACAAATATATGTGAACGAATAGTTTTCCTTGTTACAGGTTCTATACAAGAGAATATAAATGTATCGCGTTACTAATGCTGCTGCCTCGAATCACTTCAGAAAGGTGCTTTAGACATCCGCGTTCAGTTATCAATTTGCTCGATGCCGGTTATTGTTGCATCCAAACCTATAAGGATTGTCTTAACAGCCGGGTCGTTAATTATCTCATTCCTTTTATGACTATCGATTTGAAGAGGTTTCTTGACGGGTTTGGCCACATCCATCTCATTAGCAGTTTTTTTTGACTCGCCTTGATTTTTGATGCTCGATTCTTGATGCTCGTTGCTCGTCGCCCGTATATCGTATGTCGTTTTTCGTCCATCGTCAATCGTCCTTCGTCCATCATCTTTCATCGGCTCTTTTTTTTTAACTGTCGAGCTTGTACCGGTCTGCAGTTGTAACATAAGCTCATCAACATTCAGGAAGTGCTCACTTAATGCAAACCGTAATAAAGAGGCTTCCAGCAATGCTCTGGGTGTGTCGCTATTTTTAAGGGACCATCGCAATTTTTCAAGCGCCGTTATGTTGTAAATAAGAGCGGCTACGTCGAATTTTTCCGATAATTCGATGGAGCGTTTTTTCTGCTCGGCTGTTAGAAGCAGAAGATTACTTTCTTTGCCGGTGGACCTGATTACCATGATGTCACGCATATAATCGATGAGCGTATCAGCTATCTGCACCTCGCTTAGTCCTGTACCAACTAAATCTTCCGTCGCAGCCAGTGTCCCGGCTGCGCTGCTGTCGCCGATTTGGCCGATGAGATTATAGATTTTTTCACTGTTGGGTTGTCCCAAAAACTCCTCGAGAAGATTGATGGTCAGCCGTTCCGCACCGGTGCTTATTAATCTATCCAGCAGGCTTAATGCGTCCCTCATTGAGCCGTTTGCCATCTTAGCCAGAAGCAGAAGCAAATCATCTTCGTATTTGATTTTCTCCTGCTCGAGGATGCTTTTAAGCTGTCCTGCGATGAGAGTGGCGCTAATACTGCTGAAGTCGAATCTCTGGCAGCGGGACTGGATGGTGGCGATGACCTTGTTCGGCTCGGTGGTGGCGAAGATAAACTTGACATGGTCAGGCGGCTCTTCCAGCGTTTTGAGTAGCGCGTTGAAGGCCGATGTAGTAAGCATGTGCACTTCGTCGATTATGTAAATCTTGTATCTAGCGCGGGCCGGGCGGAAAATGGCATTTTCACGCAGCTCGCGTATCTCTTCTACCCTGTTATTGGACGCTCCATCGATCTCGATGACGTCGATATCCTCGCCGATATTTATGGCTTTACAGCTATCGCATTTGCAGCACGGCTCGGTCGTGGGGGAATCGGCGGAAAGGCAGTTGAGCGATTTTGCAAGGATTCTTGCCATTGTGGTTTTGCCAACGCCGCGAGTGCCGGTAAATAAATAGGCATGTGCGACTCTGCCGGTCTTTATGGCGTTTTTAAGAGTCTTTGCGATAGGGTCCTGACCGACGACGTCATCGAAGACTTGCGAACGATATTTTCTTGCAAGAACCGTGTACATTTGCAAAATGATTAGTGATTAAGGATTAATGATTATTTAATACTATTTCTGCAAGTAGAAACAAATTCTGAGCTTCTATCTTTCGTTGTCTTTCTTGAAGTCATAAAGATAGAAGTTATCTCTTTACTTTCCTCCAATAAATCAACAACTTGTCTTTCATCGATTAATTTCTCTTCTATTATAAACTCCATCCAGAAACAGGACTCATCAGCTTCCTCGATAACAATACTCAGCTTGGAAACAAAGTCTGCTTTTGATTGTGCGATACAAGCTGCGCGATAGTTTGAAGCGACGGAGGTCGAGCACTTGATTAGCTGTTTCCTGATGTGATTGCCTAAAACGGTCTCCGGCAAAGTCAAAGCTAACTTAACGCACCGATGTGCAAATTCTATCGTTCTTTTCTTTAGGTCTCTTTCCACGATTTTTCCATTAAGCTTTATTGTCTTATTGCATTAATCATTAATCATTAATCATTAATCATTAATCATTAATCATTAATCATTAAAAAGGTGGCCGGGTTTACCACGGCACAGCCAGATTTCCGCTTATGGCTGCTCGGTTCCCCGCCTGACCATGTTCACGGCCCCAGCTTGCATGGGACCCGGCCATACAAATAATTAATGATTATTTAATAATGATTAATACTACAGCGCAAATAAACCTTTAGGACAACTGTTTTCTGAAATTCTAAACACTA
>CAZIED010000058.1:0-11232 GCA_964538525.1 uncultured Pirellulales bacterium
TCTTGCGGAGGCTGAAATTCCATTGGCCATGGCCGAGTCATTTCGCAAGGGCAACCTCGGGATTATGGACTATTATCGCATGAAAAACATTATGGCTGACACCGAAATGCGAGACTCCATTGCTAAGCCTAAAAAGAAAGAATAATTGCAGGGCATCAGGCAATCAGGATGCAGAATATCAGATAACCAGGAGATCAGGAAAAATTTATACGCAGGGGCGTATTAATCTGATACACTGCTATCCTGATACCCATTACCTGATATCCTTGTACACTGATAACCCAAGATAATGGATTTATTATGAACGTTTTTTTTGAACAATTAATCCTTTCTTCTCGAAATGAGAGTGAAAGCTGGCTGAATATATTGTTTATTGTTATACTGGTTGTTTTCTGGATACTTGGCGGCATTCTCAAGGCCAGGTCAAAAAAGGCTGGTAAAAGTGATGAAGATGAACAAGCGACAGGTAAAACTAAATATAGTCGTTCTTCTGCCGATAAGGTTACTACACCAGATGAACAGTTACGCAGCAGAATAAAACGTTCTCGCCCGAAATCCGTTTCTCAACCTGTTACTTTATTTAAAGCCGAATATGAAAACAAGCCGGTAATTGTTTCTGAAAAAAATATAAGTGAACCTCATGAACAGGCTTTACAATCTCAATCTATGTCTTCCATTGGTTCTTTATTAGATTATTCCGACACCGATGAGTTAAAAAGAGCAATTATTCTCTATGAAATAATTGGAAAACCTTTGTCTATTCGCGAGCCTGTGGATCGTCTACATTAGTTTGGTATAACTCAGTCTTCCATGTTTTCCATGAAAAGGGCTATCGGCATGGGCAATTCTTAAAATATATAATATAGTCCTATAAGATATGTTATGTTTCACTCAGTTGTTTTTGTTAAATACACCGTTTGCAGTTTCAGAAAGGCTTTCCCACATTGCAGATACTCTATCTAAAAGACCTAAATTTTGAAGAACAATTGAAATGTTAACCACTGGTTCATAAGAGGCAAAATTATTCACCATAAAACGTTCAAGATTAAAAAGCGAAGATGCAAACTTGACTTTATCACAATAGAGTAAAGCTACTTTATAATGCAACATAAGCGAATTCTTATCAAGGTAATCGGGGAACAGCAGCTTATCCATAGCGGCATCTTTCTGATTTGAATCTAATAAACAAATAATGAGCTTATTACGCGCCCATGAATAGGTTGGGTTTAAATCTAAAGCAGTTTGAAAGGCATCAATAGCATAATCTATTTTATTAAAGCTCATAAATAGAACACCCAATCTGTAATATAAATCGGGATTTTGCGGGTTGCGTTCTAAATGCCGGCGATGTGCATCAAAGACCGCTTCCATGAGGCTATATGAATCATCTAAATCAGAAAAATTTATGTTATCTGAAAAAACAGCCTTGAATAAAAGTTTAGCAGTCTCTGCGAACAAAAAAGAGCTATTTGGCTGGATTGCCGAAGCAAGCGACAAGGTATTTAAGACTTCTGAGAATTTACCAGCCAATTTTTGAGCCATCGCCAAGCCAATATACGCATCAACTATCTTATCATTTATTTCTACCGCTTTATTAAACTGTACGGCAGCAAGCTGCTCGGCTTGGACTTGTAAATATTGAGTACCGAGTTTTATTGTGGCCTCAAGGAAATCCGGGCATAAATGTATCGCATATTGATATTGCGATATCGCCTCTGCGGTATCACCAAGCAAGCTTAAAATATCTGCCTGTTTGACGATTAAGTCAGGTCTTTCAGGCGATTTATCAAGCAGCTCCTCAAGCTGAAGGATAGCCTCGTGAGCTTGACCAGTCTGAATCAGATGGTCTATTTCCTCGTTATCCGTAAGAAAATTATCCGGATGTATTAATATTGCGGAGTTAAATGTCTCAATAGCTTTGTCAAATCTTCCGCTGGCAATATATAAATGACCCAATGATACAAGAGATGAAATGTCATCCGGATAATGGTCCTTTAATAATTCATATTGATGTATGGTTTTTTCCAGCTGACAATTCTTAAGATAAATAGCTGCAAGCCGCTGGCTGGGGTGCCGCAGATAATTTTTAAATTTCAAACAATCCTGATAAAACTCAATCGCCTGCTCTTCCTTGCCGAGACGCTCAAAACAATGTCCGAGGGCATATAGAGTTGTGATATTATTGGGCTGTCTCATATAGACCGAGTTTAGTTCCTCAATCGCCTCGCTAAGAAGGTTTTTATGCAGACATATCGATGCTGCGGCAAGGCGGCCATAAATACAGGAAGGATTATCAAAAAGATATAGTCTCAGCTCTTTTGCAGCAGCATCGATGTTCAGATTACCTAATAGCTCAATAACTTTCGCTAATTGATGATGTTGCGCTGATTTATTAGAACCTTTCGGAAGCTCGAGCGCATTTAGGTAATTCCATATCAGCTCAGATGTATCGTCTTTTATGGCCCTGCCGAATATTTCCAGTAATTCACTCATAAAATGATCGCACGTAGCCCCCCGCTTAATATTCTTATGTGGAGATATAAATCCCCTCCACTAACGTTCTGCGGTAATGTATAGAATCGACAAAAAGCAGAATTCTATTAATCTGCGATTTAGCAATTAGTTAATAGAGAATTAGATTTGGCTTGCGAATTTGGCGACTATAAGTGATGTAGGGTTTATTGCGGCTCTAAAGGTGGGTTATCAATTATTCCTATAATATCGATATGTCCAAAAAAATTCCCCCCTTTTTTATCCACTGTTCCATTTACTCCATATCAGACTTGGCCATTTTGTGCATGTTTTTCTATCTCGCTCAGATACGCCAGCGTACGTTCGAGCTTATCACTGAGATGCTTTAACTTTAGCATAGTTTTAACTCGCGTAACAAGCTCGAGCTTATTAACAGGTTTGCTTATAAAATCATCCGTGCCCGAATCTATGCCTCGCTCGATGTCACCAAATTCATTAAGCGCCGTTACCATTATGACAGGAATATCGCTTGACCGGGTATCCATTTTTATCCTTTTGCAAACCTCAAATCCGCTCATTTTAGGCATCATTACATCCAGCAAAACCAAATCAGGTGCCTTTCGGCTTATAATCTCCAGCGCCTCCGGCCCATCGTGTGCAAGGACCGTCTGGCAGTGGACATCTTCAAGATAAGCCTGTAAAAGCTCAAGGCACGGCTGATCATCATCAACTACAAGCACGATTGGCGTTTTACCCTTTTCTTGCTTCACTTTTAATCGATTCATAAAGCTGCTCCCAAACATAATTGTCATTTCATTTTTCTTATAATTGCCGTGCAGAAGGCGGGTAAATCATCCGGTTTGCGTGAAGTAATCAAATTGTCATCCACAACACATTCCGCATCCACGTATCGAGCGCCGGCATTTACAATATCATCTTTTATTGACATAAAACATGTGGCTTTTTTCCCCTTATAAATCTTCGTGCTGCATAGCAGCCAACCGCCGTGACAGATGGCAGCTATAATCTTACCCGCATTTACCATATCGTTGGCAAACTTTATAACATCAGCACTTCTTCGCATGAAATCCGGTGCAAATCCGCCGGGCACAACCATACAATCATAATCGGCTGCTTCAGCATCTTTAACAGAGATTTCGGAGATACAAGGATAGCCTTCTTTAGAATGATATTCTTTTCTTGCTTCAGCAGCGAGCAAGTTAACTTCCAGCCCTGCTTCTTTGAGCCGATAGTACGGATACCAGACTTCAAGAACCTGGTACATTTCGTCAACCATGATAGCCGCTTTTTTAGATGCCATTTCCCTGTTTCCTTTCAATATTACTATGATATTCGACAAATTGTCGAACTTCGGGTCTGAGATAGAGCCTTTCTACATTAAGCAATTTAGAGACTGCTTCGGCACAAATCGCGGCTGTCTCAGCCGATTCAGCCTGCGTATCCACAAAGAAAAAATGCTCACCCTTTACAGAGCAAAGTCCCCCGCCGCTGCCGCCGAGAGGCTCGTTTCGGATTTGAACTCCTTGCGCCTCCAATAATGCCAAAAGCTCCTCTAAAATCCTTTGCTCGTTCACTTTCGGCCTCTTATACAGTTACAGCTGTCTGACTCGGGCACACCGACAATTCTCAAGAAAAAACACGCAAAAAGTCGATAAGATACTTATAAGGCTATACGATTAATAATGTTGAATTTTATACAAGGGGCAGACAATTGACAAGCATTATTGATAAACGTCTTTCCCTGCATAAAGCTCTGATTGAGCAGCAGGAGCAGAATGATTCTCTGAAATCTCAGCTTACCCAGCTTCAAGCCCTTGCGAATATCGGCACTGTAAGTTCCATGATAGCCCATGAAATCAATAATCTGCTTACTCCTCTATCTAATTACGCAGCTCTTGCCCTGAAAAACTCAAACGACAGCTCTATGACCGAAAAGGTGCTCGAAAAGACCGTCCGAGGCTGCCAGCGAGCTACCAAAGTCATGGAAAGCATGTTGGCCATGGCGAACGGCCAAAACCATGCAAAAGAAAATGTAAGGTTGGAAACTTTGGTTGAAGGGGTTTTTACCTGTTTGTGCCGGGACTTTGCTAAAGATGGAATTACGGTGGATATCCAGATTCCCGAAGACATAATGCTATGGGCTGAGCCGGTTCAAATCCAGCAGGTTTTTATGAATTTTATTCTTAACGCCCGTGACGCGATGCTGCCGCGCGGCGGTGTATTAACCATTAAAGCCAAAGACAACGGAGATTATACATACATCGAATTTACCGACACCGGCTGTGGAATCGAACCAGCCGATTTAGAAAATATCTTCGATTCGTTTTTTACTACGAAAAAAAGTAAAAACTCACCAGCAGAATGTTCGGGCACCGGACTCGGCCTTGCATTTTGCAAAAAAATAATAGAAAGTCACAACGGTTCTATTTCGGTCGAATCCAGGCCTGGACAGGGAAGTACCTTTAAAATAATCCTGCCAAAACCGCCATAACATGAAAACTGACTGCGGCTCAGGTTTATCAAAGATGTCATCAAAAATCGTTAACATCACGGCCATTTTAGTTCTTGTCGTGCTTTGTTTCTGCATCCTAACAAACAGCATGACCAAGACAATAGGCCGGGATGAAAATATGTACTGCACCGCTGGTGTGCTGCTTGCGCAGGGGAAAATGATTTACAGAGACTTTTCATATCCATCACAACTGCCCTACCACCCGCTGCTCCTCGCAGTTCCGTTCAAATTGTTCAATACAACTCACTACCTGCTTACAGGGAGAATCGTATCAAGTCTATGTGACATCCTTGTTGTAGTATGTATCATCGGCATATACCGAAAAATCTTTGGTTGTGTTAAGGTTTCAGGAACTTTTCTTGGTTTGGCGGGGGCTGTTCTTTACGTGTTCAATCCCGTAGTTGACTACGCTAACGGCTACGCATGGAATCACGACGTGGTAATTCTATGTGTTATTTCAGCACTGTGGTTATTTATCTCATACGATTTACAGCAGAAAACAAAATGGTGGAGGATTGCCGCTATTGGTGCCCTGCTGACATTTGCAAGCTGTATGCGTATAACTACGGTGCTGGTACAGATGCTTTTTTTTGCTGCTCTGCTTATCCAACCTGCTGAATCGGCAAAAAAAAGAATTGAAACTACCCTTCCGTTTCTGGCTGCTACTTTCATTTTTTTGATTTGGCCTGTTTGGATAGTGTTCCAGGCGCCACGAGCATTTTATTTAAATCTCTATCGGATACCCGTGCTGTACGGCGAATGGCTGCATGAAATAGGAATGGTCCATAACAAAATTGATTTAATTTTAAGCTGCATTACAAAGCCGGGTTATCTGGCACTTTTAATAATTGCGGTTTATCTTTACGTGGTATTTATTTGGAAACAACATAGTCTGCCTAAATATGGCCAATTAAGCTTATTGTTGGCCGCTCTGCTTGCGCCTGCCCTTTTTATAATTGCCTTAATACCACCGACGATGTGGCACCAATACATGGCGATGCCGGTGCCATTCCTGATAATTAGCTTAGCCTATCCCCTCTTTTATCTTCGGGGTTCGGGGTTCAGAATATCTTGTGCTATATTAGGTATCTGCGTAGTTGTTGCGGTTGTTTCTCATCCTGTTATACTGTATAGAACACCGATGATGCTTGTTCCGGAATATTGGGTGCCAATCCAAATACATAATATTTCGGAGGATATTGCCCAGAAAACTCCTGAACCCAAATTGATACTCACATTAGCCCCCCTGTTTGCCCTCGAAGGCGGCTGTAATATCTATGATGAATTTTCTGCCGGTGCTATTGTGTACAGGATTGCCGATCGGCTATCGACCTTGAACCGTGAAATTACACACGCAGTTGGACCAAAAACTCTTAACAAACTAATTGAAAAGTCCCCACCTTCAGCGGTGTTACTTGGCGTAGAAGAAAGCATTTACGAGGAGACTCTTGTTGAAATTGCCATTCAGCCAAACCGGGAAAAATGGGAAAGAAAAGATTATCGTTTAAGTCCCCCCATATCATTAATAAACACTACTTATCAGCAAAATCAACAATTGCTTTCGCTATATCATTGATTGCATCACGGGTTTGGCCGTTGGCATTATTTGCCAGGATGGAAAAGATGTAATCGCCGCGTTCGGTGCTGCATATCCCGGAAAACGATTTGACGTCGCTGATATAGCCGGTTTTGCCGAAAATTTTGCCTTTGTACTTTTTTTCTTTGAAGTAACCGGAAATTGTGCCATCTACCCCCCCTACCGCAAGTGAATCCTTATAAATCTGCCAATTCTCGCTTTTATAGATGATTGATAAAACCTTTGTTATAGCATTTGCGCTGAGCTTGTTTTGTCTGCTCAGACCGCTGGCATCATCAATATAAAACTGTTCTGCGTCAATACCAAGGTCAACCAGATATTTTGAAATCATGTCCCTGCCCTTGTCCCAGCTGCCGTTTTTTCCGCCGGGACTACATTCTGCAGCAATGGTTTTAAGTAACGCTTCCGCTGCCAAACCCAAGCTGTTTTTATTACACCTAGCCAAACAATCGGTTATTGAAGTGTTGTATTCAGCAAGCACCTTGATATCGTTGTCACCCCCGATTAAATCGGGGGTCAACGTTTTTTCTATAACCTGACCATCTATATTTATCCCTGCGTCGGCCAATCGCTCTGCCAATAGAGAACCAAAAAATGTGCCAGACTTCTCAATTGCAACGTCAAATGGACCTGCTTGTGTTTTACACTTGCCGAAAACGATGATTTTATTAGGCTCGCGGTTTCGGTAAGACCCGATAGCGCTGCTGCCGCTCGATGTTGGCTTGACGTTGTTAACAACCTGCACATATTTAGTTTGAGGCTCAACGTAAATGGTCACTTTGCCGGCAGTGTTTTTTGCGCTTATAGTTACGCAATTATCATTAAAGTTCAAACCGCTAACTTCAGAAGCGTACCAGCGGTTCAGCTCCTCCTTTGGCCAGCTCGGATGAACACGTTGGTCATCGAATATACTGCTGTCAGCTATAATATCATTTATAGAAGTTATGCCGATGCTCTGTAATCTTGCCGTTATGTCTTTAAGTATCCATAGTTTTTCCCGGCCGTATTTGGTATCGGTAACCTCATCGCCTAATAATGGGTCGCCGCTTCCTATTACTATCAGGGTATTGCCCCGAAGACCGACTTTTGTTTTATACTCATAATCAGGCCCTAAATACTTCAACGCTGCGGCGGTTGTAATTACCTTCATATTCGATGCTGGTATCAGGGCCTTTGCCGCTTCATGGCTATATATGGTATCACCGGTATCAGCCTTTACGACATGGATTGAAAAGTCAACTTTTTGTTGTGAAGATTGATGTATAATGCCGTCAATCCTCTGTGACAAGCCAGCTTGTGCAGCGTTGACAAAAAAGACACCGAGTAAAAACTCGATAAATAAATATTTCTTATTTCCTACCATTTTGTGTGCTATTATTTCACAAGAAAATCAGCATGGCAAGAAAGTTTATTGCCATAAGTCGCATTATCGCAGAAAAATATTGGGAAACTGAATTGCTTTTAAGATATGGGGACGTACAAGCGTATCAAAAATCGGGGCCTATACCGAGTCAATCCATTCTCCGTAGTGCCTACTCCGCCGTAGCGGCTGCGAAGGCTGGAACTACGAAGGATGAATCAGTATAGGCCCCTGATTTATGTAATAGGCAGCATCAATGCCGCTTGAAAATAAAGCATTATCATGCCTGCTATGGCATAATTAGCCTGATATCATCAATGTACAAATCACCTGCACTGCCGGGTTGCGTACTTGCCCTGTCGCCGACACCGATGGCCAGCTTCTTGACAGCCTGCAAATTAACGCCCGTAAACCGCGTCAGCGGAATATTCCACTCCGTATAGGTGCTGAATGTCGTCGCAGCAAGCTCAGGATGTTTAACAACCGCACTATTGCCGGCGCTATCTTCCAACGCTATATATAGCTGCTCAGGGACATTACTCTGTATGCCGATGTCTTGAGACTGCCACTGGCCTGTGACACCGGTAGTAGGCAGCGTGACATTGGAAAAGTCCGCTGTACAGATTGCATTGACGTTTCGGCTGGTTAAGCATAATCCCACATAGACATCCGCCAGCATAGGCATCTCTATAGAACCCAGCGTTTTCCACGTAGTACCATTAGCCGAATATCTCGCAGTAAAGGTGTTGCTGCTACGCATCAATCTTACCCATTGCGGAGCAGTCACACCGGGTATCGGAGCTGCCTGCTGGGTGTTACCAGCGGTTTCGGAACGATACTGGAAGGCTACACCATTGCCGGGCGTTACCACGACCATAACGTATTTAGAATCTGCATCCAGCGTTTCGCGAATCATAAGTCCCGCCTTCGCCCACGGGTCGGTGTTAGTTATACCGACCACTTTAGCCGTCACGGTTCCACCGGCTGAGAGCATCTTGTATGCAAAATGGAACTGGTCGGATGTGCCCCAAATATCCGCACCGGCTGCGGTCATCTTGTAAGTGGCTCCCACGGCTGTGAAACTACCGACAGAGGCCGGTATGCCTCTAAACCACAGCGTTAAGGAATTAACACCTCTTCTTGTCCAGTCCTGTGTATCCGTCCACTGGCGTTCGGCTTCAGAGTAAAGAAGTTTACCGCTCTGTTCGTATGCAGTACCTTCATTCACGGTGCCATCGTTGTCGTAGCGCATATACATAGATTGAGAACCACTGTTGACAATGCTGCGTTCAGCAAACGGAGGATCAAGGTGTCCCACAGTCATGCCGGTATTATTCACGAAATAGTCTCCCCACGTATCAAATATCCTGTTATCGATGTCGTTATAGCTTTCAAAGTCATCCACAATAAGATACGCGGATATAGTAAAGCTCCAGACTTTACCTCTGCTGATACTCGCATCGGTATTTAGCTCGTCGATCCTCCAGTAATAAGTCTGGCCGGCTATAAGAGCTTCCGGCGGAGTATAAGTATTTGGATCGATCCTGCCGCGATATACGCCTGTTGTATCGGATGTATCAGCGCTTCCCACGACGCCCGCATCGGTTCCGATGTACACATCATGCCGAGCCGCTTTTTCTCCCGGCAGCCAGCTCAGAGACGTAAAGTGCTCAATGTCCGGTTTCGATTCATTTGCAGGATATGGTTTGCTGGCATATTCCGGCTTGCCAGCCATAATCTGCTGAATCTCTTGCTGGCTAAGCGCTCGGCTGTAGATTCGAACATCATCTATTGCACCATTATACCACATCCAGGTCTGAGCGCGGTCACTTCCTATAGTGACATTATAAGTACTAATCGCTATTGACCCCGCATGAGCGGCCGTCGCCTTCAGCTCACCGTCAATATATAAATTAAGGCTGCTTCCATCATAAGTTCCAGCTAAGTGGTGCCAGATGCCATTGAATGCGGTGCTCACAGAAGACGCAGCCGAGTATGAAGCACCATCGTAGATGAAAAATCCTATGCTATTGTCGGCACTGTGTCTTAGGGCATAACCAGTGTTACTTTTGGTTATGTATGGATTGTCCTCGCTATTTCCCGCATCATTTGTTCTGACCCAGGCTGAAAGCGTGATCGCAGCAGTGATATTCAGGCTTGCAGGATTGCCGCAGTCAACAAATTCATCTGCAACTCCGGATAGGCTCAGAGCAGCATCTATCTGGCCAACCATCCATTGTGCGTTTCCAAAAATTTTGGCGTGATTACCACGGCCGGACCAGTCAAATACATCATGACCTTCGCCCTCATCGAGCCTCCACCATGCGACTATATTAGGATCGATAACCGTAATTTGCGGTGTTGTTGTGAAAGACCAGATGTCGCCTGGGTGTATGGTTTTACCATCATCTTCATTAATCCTCCAATAGTAAATCGTGTCAAATTCGAGCGGTCCTGGACTGAAGGTGTTTACATCGACAACACCTTTGTAAGTCCTGCCGGTGCCGTTGAGCACTTCGTCTCTGTTACTGCCAAAATACACGTTATGATGAATTGCAAGTGTACCAGCATTCCAGCCTAATTTGACATTTATATCCACAAATTTAGCACCATCGGAAGGAACAGGATTAGAAGCAATTGGTTGAGGGACGCTAAACTTCCAGATCTCACCTCGCCAGATGTCGTTACCACTGACCTCATCAATCCGCCAGTAATAGGTTACACCTGGGGTAAGGTCGATTACCGTGTAACTATTAGCATCCTGACGTGTCTTATAAACCTCTGCAGGCCCTTTTGGACTGCTGCTGGTGGCGGAATTTACATCATTTAAATTGTCAGCCAAGAAAATATCGTGCTGGATTGCAAAAGGCCCAGGCTGCCAACTTAAAAATACAGTTGTACCCTCTGTAAGGCTGTCATTTGCCGGGCTTGGGTTTATTGCAATAGGAGGAAGGCTTATAATACTGACACTATCGATATCAATCTGTGCATACCATGCTTGGTTTGCACGAGTGCTTATATTTGCAAAACCAACCTGCAGCTGGCTGCCCAGACCGGGCGGATTAGCGCCTGTTGTTAAATAAAATGTCTGATATGTCCAGGAATTTCTCGGCTGCTTGGGATTTTGTAGATCATAAATAGCAGTGGCAATTCTCGTTGTACCACCCACCTGAAGGAATACTTCAAGAATGCCGCCGTAAGTTCCTTCATCGCCGCCTCTACGACCGACCCATACGGAAACCTTATAGCTCTTATTGGCTTCAACGAGAA
>CAZIED010000059.1:0-9474 GCA_964538525.1 uncultured Pirellulales bacterium
TGGTGAATCCACGACATTGACGATGGACGATGGATGATGGACGATGGACGACGTCCCTCGTCTCTCGTCTCTCGTCCCTCGTTCCTCGTTTATTGTACATCATATCTGGCGACTTTCAGTATCGTGCTCGAATCCAGCTTGTTGAGCTGATTTCTTTAGAATTTAAAAAAACTTTCACAGTCACTTTAAGAAATTTACTTTCGTATTCAACCTTATTCTCAAAATTAGCTGGGTTAACATTTTCGATAACGACATTTTGAGTAAATGCGGCAAAATCATTCAAAACTTTTTTGTCTGCATCAATTGGAGGACAAAAGTTTTCTACACGGTCTGCTCCGACGAAATCATCCAAATCGTCATACGGCAGTAGCGTGGTAAGCTCCCTTATCTGCTCGATGAGGAATTCAGCGGTTGTCAAATCCGTGCCGGCACCATTAGCGATGGTAAGTGTTGCGCTCGAGGTGAGCAGAGCTGTAATTGCAAGACCTATCAATATAGTTGCAAATAAGATTTCGATGAGGGAGAAGCCGCGTTCGTATTTCGTATATCGTATTTCGTATATCGTATTTCGTATATCGTACATGGTTTTTCTTCCTGAACGAACGACGAGTCACGAGCCACGAGCGACGATTTTATTTGCTCGTAACAAGCTGAGACATTCTGAATATGGGCAGAATAATGCTCATGGCGATAAAGCCTACCATGACACCCATTATGACAATCATTATAGGCTCGATCATTGATGTTACAGTTTTGATTACGGTCTTAAGCTCTCTTGCATAGTAATTGGAGATGTCCCTGAGCACGTCTCCCATATTGCCCGAATCCTCGCCGCTTCTGAGCATCTGCACGACGTTGCTCGGCATCAGCCCATAAGGGCTTATGCTCGAAGCGATTTTTTTGCCCTGCCTGACTTCTTCATATACGCCGAGCCACATTTTTTTATAAAGCACGTTTCCTGATATTTGTGCCGTGATTGAGATTGTATTTAAGATTGGCACGCCTGCTCGTATCAGCACACCCATCGTGTGCAGGCTTCTGGTTATATACAAGCTGCGGCAAAGAGTTCTTATTAAGGGCAGCACCAGCTTGGTCTTGTCCCACCACAGCCTGCCGGTCTTTGTATTGATAAAAGACCAGAATCCCCAGAATAGGCCACCGATAGCCGGCACGATAACAAACCAGTACCCGCGCAGAAATGCGCTGCTGGCCATGAGCATTTTAGTCGGCAGAGGCAGCAGACGTTCCTTGCCGGCGAAAATCGCGGTGAACCTCGGCAAAACAAAGCACAGAAGAAAGATAGTAACTGTCACGGCCATCACCGCAATGATGATGGGATAAACCATAGCCCCTTTAATCTGTGAGCGTGTTTCAGCCTCCTGGTCCAGATACTCTGCCAGCTTCTGCAGCATGTCACTTAGTGAGCCGGAGACTTCCGCCGCTGCTACCATATTTATATAAAGGTTACTGAATACCTGCTGATGCTCGGCCAGGGCTTGTGAGAAGCTTTGACCGGCTTCAATCCTATTTTTTATGTCGCTGATGACCGACTTGAACTTTCGGTTCTCGATTTGTTCGGCAATCGAAACAAGTGAGTCCTGAAGGCTTATGCCGGCCCGGACCATAACGGCAAGCTGATTGGTAAAGCTCAGAATGTCCTTTCTGCTTGGTCCAAATTCGACTTTGAAGTTGCGCAGCTTTTGCACCGCCGTATTCTCGACTCTCGACGAGCATCGAGTATCTATTATCGAGTATCCGGTATCTGTTGCAACGGCTGAGCCTTTATAGCTTTGTGAAGTGCTTTCAAACATAGTATATCCCTTAACTTTATTCGTTTAGTACGCCGACAAATTGACCGGCGTGGAGCTTGCTTGCCGGTCCGAGCGTCTTTTCCATCCTGCCGGGATTGCTTGAGCGGGCGACAGCGTCATCTCTATGTATGTAGCCTTTGTTGTACATATCGGCGATGCTGTAATCCAGAGTTTGCATACCAAGCCTGCGTGAGGTCTCAATAATATTAGGTATTTCGAAGATTCTATTTTCTCGGATACAGTTTCTGGCGGCCGATGTGCACAGCAATATTTCCGTGCACGGTATCATGCCTGGTTCATCTATTCGCTTAAACAATGTCTGTGAGATGACCGCTTGCAGTGTATTTGCCAGCATTGTCCGGATTTGATTTTGCTGGTTGGCCGGATATATGTCGATTATACGCTCAACGGTTTGTGGGGCATTGATGGTGTGCAGGGTGCTAAAGACCAGATGTCCCGTCTCGGCGGCGGTGATGGTAAAGCTTGTAGTCTCAAGGTCTCTCATTTCGCCCACCATAATAATATCGGGGTCCTGCCTCAGCACGTGCTTAAGACCCGTCGCAAAGTCCGGGCAGTCGGAGCCGACCTCGCGTTGTTCTATCATGCTTTTGTCGTTATCAAACAGATATTCGATGGGGTCTTCCAGCGTGATTATGCGTCTGCCGTACTTGGAGTTTATCAAGCCTATCATTGAGGCAAGGGTAGTGCTCTTGCCGGAGCCGGTATGGCCGGTGACAAGCACCAGGCCCCTCGGCAGGTCCGTCAGCTCCTTTACTATCGGCGGCAGATTCAGATTGTCTATCAATGGAATGTCACTGGGAATTACCCTGAAAGATATGGCAATCGTGTCACGCTGATAGTGTGCATTGACACGAAACCGATGTCCGTCGTCGATTGTGGTTGAAAAATCGAGGTCTCTGTTCTGCTGGAATCTTTCAAATTTTCCAGGCCCAACCATGCTCAGCACCATTTCTTTGGCATTTTCGTCGGTGACCGCGGCCAAATCGGTAGGTAGTAATTCGGTGTTCTTTCGCAGTATCGGCGGCATACCGACGTTGATGTGCACATCGCTGGCGAGGTTTTCTACAGCCAACGCTAATATCATTTTTATATTCATCATATAATAGTTCCTTTGAATTGGTAACTGGTAACTGGAAATTGATGTTCATAGTTAATTGTTCATAGTTCATCGATGAACAATGAACTCATAACAACGAACAAATTACCAATTAACCAATATTCTCGACAAATACCTCTTTTTCACTCTGGCCATATATCTCGGTGACACGCATCACTTCTTCTATGGTAGTGGCGCCCTGCTTTATCTTTTTGAGGCCGTCATCAAACAGGCTCGGCTGCCCGCTTTCACGAAATGCACGCCGCATATTGGCTAAAGAAGAATCCTGGTTAATCATGTCTCTGAATTTATCGTCTATAATGAGCAGCTCGTAGATGCCAATTCTGCCGACGTAGCCGGAGCCTCTGCAGTAATCGCAGCCTTTGCCGTGTAAAAACTCTTCGAGTTTGATTCCTGAGTGTTCCAGGTGGTTGCGTATATGCTCCGGCGTCTGATAAACCTCTTTGCACTTGGGACAGATTTTTCTGACTAATCTTTGAGCAAGTGCGGCATTTAATGACGCAGCTATTAAGTATGCATCGATGCCGATATTGACCAGCCTTGTAATACTGCTGGGGGCATCGTTTGTATGCAGCGTGGAGAGCACCAAATGGCCTGTCAGAGCAGCCTGAACCGCTATGCGGGCTGTTTCATTGTCGCGGATTTCGCCAATCATAATTACATCAGGGTCCTGACGCAGCAAGCTTCTAAGGGCCGAGGCGAAGTCGAGCCCGACTTTCTCACTGATCTGCACCTGGTTACAAAAATCAAGCTCGTATTCGACCGGGTCTTCAACCGTTGAAATATTTAATTTCTGGCCATCCATCTGGCACAAGGCCGAATAGAGGGTCGTGCTCTTTCCAGAGCCTGTGGGGCCGGTTACCAGCAAAATGCCGTGAGGAAGAGCTATTTGCTGTGAAAAGGCGTCACGTATCTGCGTCTCCATTCCTAACTGCTCAAGGCCTCGCAGAATGGATTTGCTGTCCAGCACGCGGATAACCACTTTTTCTCCGTAGTTTGTCGGAAGGGTGGAAACTCGCAAATCGATTTTTCTGCCGCCCACCGAGACCTTGATCTTTCCATCCTGAGGCATCCGTCTTTCCGAAATATCGAGATTGGCCATGATTTTGATGCGCGAGACAATCGCAGGGTGCATCTTCAACGGGGCCTGCATTATCTCGAAAAGTATCCCGTCTATGCGATACCTGATTCTGGCGAACTTTTCCTTCGGCTCGATATGGATGTCACTTGCTCCGTCATGGATGGCGTTACTTATCAGATAATTGACGAATTTGATGACGGGAGATTGGCCTGCCATTTTTTCGAGGTCTTCCGACTCTTCCTTGAGGTCTTGAACAACTTCTACCTCTGTCATGTCACTTATTATATCGTCAAGGCTGTGCCCCCCAACCGAATCTAATGAGCCTTCGGTCTTGAAAGCCTCACATACGGCCTGGATGTCACTGGGGCTGCAGACTATCACCTGCAGATTCATTTGTGTCAGCCTTTTTACATCTTCAACTGCAAAGATATTTGCAGGCTCGCTTGTAGCAACAAGCAAAATGGGTTCCCGCGAAGCGGGGTCCCTGTCTTGTTGTATCGCAATCGGAACAATATTACTTCTTTTTATAAAATCGATATCGAGCTTGGCAAAGGCCTGCCTCTGCACATCCTCAACTTTAATGCGTCTAAACTCCAGCCCGCACAGCCGGGCTTTAGCCATCAGGATGTCGTCGGTGGTGATAATTTTCTCTTTCAGCAGCCGGTCTGCGGCGTCGCAAGCCAGCTTGGTTCCGCCGCCGGCGGATTTCTGCAGCAGACGCGCGTACTGCTGATGCGTAATCTTCCTCATTTCCAGCAGGACATCAGCAATATCCTGCGAATGTGGCGCGCCGCTAGGCTCTTCAGGGACATAAAGGTCGCTTAAGCCGCGTATCGAGTCCGCTGATAGTTCAGGGTTCGCAGTTCGGTGTTCGGTATTTATTGTCTCTGAACTCTGAACTCCCAACTCCGATACTTTTCTTCTGTTGAATAGAGATGGTAGTCTCATTCTGCTAACTTTAATACTATTTCCAGACCGCGCGATTCAGCCGAAGCCGCAGAGTCATTATCGAGGTTCTGCCATTCGAGCTTAACGAATTTATCGCCGATTTGGGTGACCTTAAACCCTTTTATCAAATCGCCTTCGTAAAGGAGCTTGTCATTAATCATGCAGCAGTTGCCGTTGTCGGATTGCATAATGGTCAATAGCTGCATATCTTTTGCTATTTGTCTTATCTGCTCTTGTCTGAATAAATCAGCATTGAGGTCAACATCGTTTTGTGGCAGCGGTTCCGCCTTTGCACTAATGGAGTTCAGATACATCTCCAGCTCGAATGGATTTTTCGTGAGCTCATCGACCTGAACCTGAAAGACATTTGAAAACTCATAGAATTTTTTGACTATTTGGTCCATTCTGCTGAATAGCTCCGAGCTGACGCCGGTTAGCTTGGTGATGGCTGCCTCGATCTGTGTTTCTTCGGCGCCGGCTGTCGATGCAGAGGCAGTTTGCAGCCTGCTGCTTTTAATCATCAGCCCCAGGCACAATAGTCCTACGCTGAAGAAGATAGCCAACAATATGGTGCTCTTACGGACGTTTTTATTTTGAGCTGCTACTACAAAATATTCCTGGCCTTGTGCGTCCTGCGACGCTGTGGAGCCGATTCGCTCTGTATCCGGCGAATTAGCGGTTTTTTCGGTATTTTGGTCGCGTAAAAAAGGCAACATAGTCAACTCCTTCGACAGTTCATCGTTCATAGTTCGTTGTTCATAGACCATGAACTCTGAACCATGAACTCTGAACCATTTAACTGGTTTTGTTCTGGAAGAATATGCTAACGATAAAATCGGCAGTAATCTGGCCTTCACCCTGCTGTTGCTTCTTTAATTCAAGCTCACGGATTTTGGTTATTCGCGGAAGCTTCTCCAGCTCCAGAAGGAACGAGTAATAAGAATTAAAATTCCCATCTAATTCCATCTTCAAGGGCTGTTCTATATAGCCGCTGCTATTTTCCTTGGTTAACGTCCGGATTGTTTTGGGTTTCAATCCTTGTTTTTGGGCGATTAGCGTAACCTGCTCGAGGACCTTATGTATCTCGCTTGTAGGAGGCAGCTTGCTTTCAAAAAAACCTATAGCTTGTTGTAGCTGCTCGAGCTGTTTTGTAAGGTCTTCAGCGGCTGCGGTAGCTTTTTCAAATTCGGCTAATTTTGTCAATTTCGCATCCACTCGCTCCTTTGCCATTGCCAGATTGCTGTTGGCCGGTTTAATCATATATTGATAACCGACCACAGCTATTCCAACCAGCAATATGAAAAAAACTGCTTTTCTAAAACCGCCAGTCATAATTATGCCCTCGTATTTAGTTTTGAGTTACCAATTACCAGTTTTATTTAAACGTCTAAAAAGTTCGTGATGCTATTTCTCGTCCAGCCTTAATTCGTTCGACGTCGTCGTTGGTAAGCTGCACGTTATTTTTAAGCATCGCAGTCAGCTTAAACTGCCTGTACGTGGCATCATCGATTTTGTATTCTTTTGATTCTACAAGCGCTACGTTCTGCAGCAGATTTGACTTGCTCAGCCGTTCAATGTAAGCTGCAACCTGGAGGTCACTCGGTGCCATACCGCTGATATCGATGTTCACCTCCAGTGACTGCTCTTTTGTGATAGGGCTGTTTGTCTGATTTTGTGTCTTGTCGGCCTGAGCTGCCTGGTATTTGTTGGCTGGTTCAGGCGGGCCGGCTTTTTTGGCCTCTTTTTGCACAATTTTTAATTGTAATAGTGACACGCCCGCCGGCAGGTTATTCGTCAAAGATGCCAGTAAGATACTTTTTGGAACCGGCTCTAACAATTGTGCCGTTGTAAGAGCGGCTTTCATCATCTCCTTGCGTTTTGTCTGCAGTTGTTCGAATTGCGCTATGGACTGCTGAATTTTGGCTATTTTTGCGTTTACGATGTTTTCTTTTGTGCTGAAGGCCCGCTGGCGCAGCTTGATGGTAATAAACGATCCTCCCAAGCCCGCCATCACCACTAAAAGAAGCACTAAATATAACAAATTTGTTCTTCGCGATTCATTGCTTTGAACGTAATCATCAGGAACGAAATTTATATTAACCATAGTATGTCTCCCTTATTTTCTATGATAAGCTAAGACCAAAGGCTGTAGCCCAGTTAACACAAGGCCCTCTTCTATCTACTCCCGCATTAAAAGGATTCTTTGTCTCCACCGCGGCCAGGCAATCTCCCATCTGAGCCTGGATTTCCATCTGTTTAGCAATCGTTGAGTAAATACTCGCATCCATAGTAAGGCCGGTAAGAAAGATAAGCCGCTCAATTACAGCCCCAGGGTGCATCGAGATGAGCTGGTTTCTGCAGGCGGCTAATTCAAAAGCAAGCCTTGTCACTACCTTTTCGTCGTTGAGCTGCTGTGCTCCTATCGGTATCGAGCAGGCCCAAAGAGGATTTTTATGACGACAAATTACCAGATTAGAGTATTTTGCTTCTATATTCAGCAGCATTACAATCGCTTCATGGTCGGTTTGACGCCTGCCGAAAAAGGTTGTGTAACAGTTAGTCAGCGCCATTGGCCATACACACATAGACCTTATCGTCAGGCCGACTTTTTCATATATGGCAAGGTGTCTATCTATGATTTTTCGATCGGTTGCCAAAACCATGAGGCAGTCTTGCTCCGTAGGGATGTACCTGATCATTGCATCAGCCGGTTCAAAGGGAAGCTTCTGTTTTATCTTTGAAAGGATATGTTGCAAAATTTTTTCGTCATTTACGGGCATTTGCACCCTGTTTTGTACCTTATTAAGAAATTGTGAGCCCATTTTTATATGGTCGATGAATACATCTCCTGCCGGTATTGCCGCTACAACATTTTTGCCGTTAAACCTTCGATTCGATATGGCCTCACGGATGGCTTCAACGGCCCATCTTTGCCAGAGGGCACTACCAGGTTTTATATCTTCAGGACAAGTTTCGCATTTGCTGGCAATTATGCTTATACCCTTTCCGTTGTTTGACAATTGGGCAAGTCTGATGCTATCATCGCCAATGTCAACGCCGATCGAACCGGTTTTGAGCCGGGGCGAAAGATATGTACGGTTTTTCAAAAACGACAACATCTACATTTCACCCGCAGAAGAGTCCTCCATATCAATCTTATTGTGTCCGTCTCCTCTGGACTTGCATTTATCCGCCATTCTAAGGTCGGGCACGCCGTGTTATCACATCGTCATTTTAGGTTGGTAGCTGCACAAAATCGCCTAATGGCGTATTTTCGCCGGCAAGTATTGTGCCTAATAAAATATATGAAACAATGTGCCAACCGGCAAAAAACCAATAGGTTCGGTTTTGGAAAAATTCAAAGTTCGTAATTCGAAATTCGTAATTCCATCGAGGGCGTAGTGGGAGGAACAAATTTATAGGACATTGCGAATCTATTTTTTAAGGCCGTATTTATGCCGTGTTTTGTGCCTTTATTCAGCCTTGAGCTGGCGTTTCATTAAGTCATATATGGCGGCCTGAACCGGCTTATTCTCAAACAGAACATGGTAAACCGCCTCTGTGATGGGCATCTCAACGTTATATCGACCGGCAAGAGCAACGACCGATTTGCATGTGGCGATGCCTTCGACCACCGAATCGGTAGCGCTTTGTGCCTGCTGGAGAGTTTGGCCTTTGCCTATCCTTTCGCCGAACGAGCGGTTCCTTCCCTTCGGCGAGATGCAGGTGGTCACCAAATCACCCAGACCCGTTAAGCCGGCAAAAGTTGCAGGTCTGGCTCCCATCGCCAGTCCCAGGCGGTTTATCTCGGAAAGTCCTCTGGTTAAAAGTGCGGCTTTTGCATTATCGCCCGCGCCTATGCCGTCTATAATCCCTGCGGCGATAGCGATAATGTTCTTGCAGGCCGAGGCCAGCTCTACGCCGATGATGTCAGTATTGGTATAAACACGCAGCCAGGGACAATTAAATGTGTATTGGATGCGTTTAGCTAATTCTTCATCTGTTGATGCAGCGCAAGCGGTTGCCGGCAATTTTCTTGCTAATTCATCCGCAATAGTAGGCCCACTTAGCACCGCTATCCTGTCATTCTGAGCGAAGCGAAGAATCTCGGCTAATATCTGGGTCGGTCGCAAAAGCGTATCGTTCTCAATACCCTTTGTTACTGAAAGGATAGGGACATCTTTGGGAACGTAACTTTTTAGCCTATTCCATATACCACGCATAAATTGGCACGGCACAGCAGAGATAATCAAATCGGCTCCGGCCATTATGCAAGCATCATCCGGCTCAAAAATAAGAGCGTCAGGCAGTTTATAGCCGGGCAGAAATTTTTTATTTTCACAGCTCTTTGCAATTTCTGCCAACTGTTGGCGGTCATAACCCCACATCTTTACTTCGTAGCTCGTCGCTCGTCCACCCTCCGCAGTGCTACGGAGGACGGGTCGCTCGTCGCTCGATTTGTATTTTTCGCAAAGTAAGAGGGCCAGGACGGTGCC
>CAZIED010000059.1:9574-11157 GCA_964538525.1 uncultured Pirellulales bacterium
GTCGCTCGTCGCTCGATTTGTATTTTTCGCAAAGTAAGAGGGCCAGGACGGTGCCCATGCCGCCATCGCCGATTATTGAAATGTTCTTGTATGGTGTGACTCGTGGTTCGTGGTTCGTGGTTCGTGATTTGTCTGATTTACGGTTCATAGTTGCGCATTAAAGCAGCGATTTACAGGAATGTCAATTGTTGACTTTTTCCCCACCTTTGAGATGCCGTTGAAATTTGTAAGAAGATATTAACGATTTACATAAGTTTCCTATAGACTTCTTTTCGATGGCCAATTTTAGCTACCAGCTCGAGAAGCTGCTGTTGCCGTATTTGGTACACGATGCGATAATCACCGGAGCGGATTCGACAAAGAGATTTATTCTGTTGAATGATTTTATAACCAACCGGTCGAGGGTTTGATGCAAGTTTGTCGATTTTATTGGCGATTTGCCTGCGTATTTTTGAGGGAAGCTTTGATAAAAAAGTCAAAGCTTCTTCGTCAATAACAATTTTATATGTCATAATTTA
The DNA here is from genome assembly GCA_964538525.1 of uncultured Pirellulales bacterium. Classification (GTDB taxonomy): domain Bacteria; phylum Planctomycetota; class Phycisphaerae; order Sedimentisphaerales; family Anaerobacaceae; genus CAZIED01. The sequence goes on from CAZIED010000059.1 coordinate 10,093, forward strand.
CAGGCCGAGTTTTTTCTTTGCCTGTTTCCACGAGGTGAATTTATTTCGGCTGAGAGCTTTTTGTGCTTCTTCGATGTCTATAATATCTTCTATTGCTTCCAGAAGCTTCATATCTTCAACGCTTACCATAGCAAAGGCAGGTTTGCCATTGCGTCTTATACAAAGCCTTTCGCCCTTAAAGGTGACTCTATCTGCGTAATCCGCCAGATGCTCTCGCGCCTCAGTTATGCTCAAAACAGTCATTATGTATCTCCACTCAAGAGTATCGTTAAAATCTTACAAAAATTACGTTTCTTACAATATTATTATCGTAAATAAGCTGTACTTGTTCAAGCAGAATTTATATAAAATCCAATAAATAGCAAAACACGCAATCTTATGACCTATTTTGGTGTTCTATCTTAAACCATCATCGCACCCAAGCACGAATTTTCTGTTACACATGTTTTGATGACTTGTCATTCCGCACCCATTCGGCTGCGCTCAGGGCGGGCTTTGATGCGGAATCCATATATCATCAAGAGATGTAGATTCCTGCTTGCGGGTTTGTTACCAAATATTATAGCGGGGTATTTGAGATTGCCACGGCCTATTTCATAGGCCACGCAATGACGTAAAAACGCATTGCTTGTCATTGCGAGGAGTCCCGCCCAGCGATGGGCGGGACGACGAAGCAATCTCTACTTTGGCAATAGACCCTTGCGCAGGAATAACATCGATGTTATTGTAGGGATTAGCTCTGGATGATTTCTAGTTTTTCGGGTTGGAGCCGCTGCAGGTCGGGTAGCTGGTTTTGGCCAAGTTTTGCATCGATCAGGACGAGGCCGTCCAAATATTGCTCATTTACGATTTGGCCGTGCGCGCGAAGGAAACTTTGAACCTTGCCGTCAGATTGGCTGGCGCTTACCCGTACCAAAAGCTCGGTGCCCTTGTACATTTCGGCGATTTTTTCCGCCAGTTTATCCAGGCCGAAGCTAGTCTTGGCTGATACAGCGATTGCATCACTAAACAAGGTTTGCAGCATCTCAAGCTGGCTGAGCGATTGTAGGCAATCAACTTTATTTA
>CAZIED010000060.1:0-11120 GCA_964538525.1 uncultured Pirellulales bacterium
ATAACGCATTACCCGGCTGAGGTGCTGGCAAAGCCTGCCAAGCCGGTCGAGAAAATTGACGATGACATTCATCAGCTGGTCGAAAAGATGACGGAGATTATGCAGGAGAGAAAGGGCGTCGGCTTTGCGGCCCCGCAGGCGGGTGTGCCGCTGCGGCTGTTTATCATATCGCTGGATTGCAGCAAAGAAAACGTCAGGGTTTTTATAAATCCTACGGTTACACCGATTACCGGTAAGGGAGAAGGCTCGTTTGAGGAGCATGAGGAAGGGTGTCTATCGGTGCCTGGCATTTATACGAAAATCCGGCGATACAAGAATTGCAAGGTCACCGCCACAGACCTTTCCGGTAAAGTTTTTACCGAGGAAGCCGATGGGCTTTACGCAAGGGCTCTTCAGCACGAAAGCGACCATATTGACGGAATAACCATCGTCAACCGTATGCCGCCGACAGCCAAGATATCACACCGCAAGCAGCTGAAGAAACTCAAAGAACTATACGAAAAACCATGAAAAAAATCCTAAATCCGAAGCTCTAAATCCTAAACAAATCCAAATGACCGAAATACAAAATCAACCGAAATCGGGAAAAATGTTTTGAACATTAGGAAATTTGAATTTTGAATTTATTTAGAGTTTCGGATTTAGATATTAGAATTTACATGAACATCGTATTTCTCGGTAGCGGCGAATTCGGCATTCCTTGCCTGAACGCTTTGTCGGAATCAACGCATGAGCTGAAATTTATCGTCACTCAGCCGACAAGGGCGGCAGGCCGGGGCAGAAAACCCTCGCCTACCCCGGTAGCACAGTGGGCGGGCGAGCATTCAATGCCATTTATCGAAACAGAGAATGTTAATGCATCCGAGGTCATTGATAAAATTGCTGATTACAAACCGGATTTGATTGTGGTTATCGCATACGGGCAAAAAATTGGCAAAGAGCTAACAAATCTGCCGCCGAGAGGAGCTATAAATGTCCACAGCTCGCTGCTTCCCAAGTATCGCGGTGCAGCGCCGATAAACTGGGCCATAATCAACGGTGAAAAAGAAACCGGCGTGACTATTATAACACTTGCGGAGAAAATGGACGCCGGCAGCATCCTTTCGGTGGAAAGAACCAGCATCATGCCCAGTGAAACAGCAGGGCAGCTTCACAATAGATTGGCCCAGATAGCCGCACCTGTTTTGATGAAGACTATCGACCGCATTGCCGACGGCACAATTACTTTTTCCGAGCAGGACCATTCAAGGGCGACCCTGGCACCGAAGCTGAAAAAATCCGATGGGCTCTTGGACTTCAGTGAGCCGGCTGAAGTCTTGGCTCGAAAGATTCGCGGCCTTTGGCCCTGGCCCGGCGCTTCGTCGGTTTATACCTCAAAAAGAATACAGAAGTCACTTGGTATCACAATTGCTTTTGCCGAGGTTGTCAAAAATTCAAACCCGGCAAACTTACCGGCAGGAACGCTCGATGAGAATCTAAATATTATCTGCGGACGCGATAGCCTAAAGATTGTAAGGATAAAACCGGACGGCTCAAGGCTGATGGATTTTTCAGACTTCATCAACGGCCAGCACACCTACCCCGGTGATGTATTTATTAAAAACCCCATGTAAATCGTGGAGTCAAATTTTTTTTAGGACCTCTTGGTATAGGAATAATTTCTATCAGCATTGATAAGAGTCTTATTATCGGTCTAAAATTTGACTCTCCAACGGTACTCAATTATTAATAACGAAAGTAAAGATCACAAAATCTGCACAAACGAACAAGTTTTTAGAATATTTCGTAAATTTAATAAAAAAATATTTAAAAGATTATTTGGTTTAAGTTCTTTTATATGAATAATTTAGGGAATAATATTTGAAAAAAGGTTTTTTTCTTGCAATTTGCCGATATAGTTTTACAGTATCAAAGTTTTTTCTTGTTCGATGTTAAATTATCATTTATAATTTATGTATCTTGCCAAAGAGGCAAATTGCTCATATTTACTGAATACTACTCAAGGATGTATTTCCCATAGGATAAGGGTGGAGGAGATTTACAATGTCTAAAAAATACCGGACAATGGTTAATGATAGGAAATACATCGGTAAGTATGTTGCTATGGAGTCCTTTAACAACAGGGACATCATAGCTTCAGGCAAAGACCCTATTGATGTAATAAGCAAAGCGGAACGTAAGGGTTTCATGAATCCTCTTGTTATTTTTGTTCCACCTAAAGATATGGTTAACATATACTAATGCCGATCATTAACTACCCATTTACACGTCTTGGGCCTGATTCACCATTCCATCCATTTCTCATCATTGAAGTAGTTAATCGCCAAAACGGATTCAGTCAGCAAATGCCTGCTCTTATTGATACCGGAGCAGATGAATGTACAATTCCGGGCTTTTATGCCGGGAAACTGGGTTTTGCTCTGGAAAAAGGCAAACGAAAAGATATATTTACGGCTGGCGGTGAAAGCAAGGCCTATGGTCACCGTTGCACGATTAATATCTTCGCAAGGGTCGGTACTATAGAGAAGCCAATAGTTGATTATAATAATGTTGTCATCACAATTCGCAATGTCTTTCTTGATTTCGCATCCGACTTGAAATCATTATACGCTTTGATGGGCGTCGAGAATTTTTTAAGCGAATATATTTTAACTATTGATTACCCTCGGCAGGTCTTTTCCATTCGCAAGCCCCGCAAAAAATAGTATTGTCCTGTTCTTTGCTCATGTATGACAAATCAAAAAACCAGAACTGCGCGTGACATCGCCGTGGAAGTCCTGAACCGTTTCGAGCCGCGACGAAATTATGCTGGTGTTATCCTTGAGGAAATTAACCGGCAAACCGGCGAAAAGCAGCGAGCCACCGACCTCGTCTTCGGCACGATAAGAAACCGCAGCGCCATCGACATCGTTATAGAAAAATTTGCCAGCGTTGCCGTCAAAAATACATCGGGCAAACTGCTTAATATCATCCGCGTCGCTGTCTTTGAGCTTATCTATTCGCCGACCACGCCCGATTACTCTATCGTCAATGAGGCAGTGGAATCCGCTAAAAAAACCGTTGGCAAAAAACAAACCGCTTTTGTGAACGCCGTCCTTCGGCAAATCACTCGGCACATCACAGCTCGGCAAATCCCGCTGGACATAGCAGAACCCAAAAGCACACTTCTACAGACGCCTTCAACCGGCTGCCAATTCGATACCTGTTTTTTGCCTGATCCAGTTGCTAAGCCGGCTGATTACCTCGGCGCCGCCTTTTCGCTGCCGAGATGGCTGGTGGCTGACTGGCTTAAAGAGTTCGGAATAGGACAGACCCGGCAAGTCTGTCTCGCCTCCAATCGCAGGCCGAGCATCTACCTTCGGCCAAATAGACTCATAACAAGCTCACAGGAATTACTTGAAAAACTCCGCAGTGAGAATGTCGAAGCAGAAATTGTGCCGGATATGGATATGCTTATACTCAAAAGTCCGCAGGCGGTGACGGAGCTACCCGGCTTTGTGGAGGGCCTTTTCACGGTTCAGGATATAACCGCTTCGCAGGCGGTCTGGTTACTAAAACCGCAGCCGAGCTGGGTGATACTCGACCTTTGCGCTGCTCCTGGTGTAAAAACCACGCAATTAGCCGAGGCCGCCGGCGGCTCGGCAAAAATCATTGCAACCGACATTGATTATGAACGATTAAAAAAAGTGAAAGAAAATGTCACCCGGCTGGGAATAAAGAGTGTCACTATTGTTGAGTACGAAAAACCATTTCACAATTTTGAATTTGATGCAGTTCTATTAGATGTGCCGTGTTCAAATACCGGCGTATTGGCCAGGCGCATCGAGGCACGCTATAGAATAAGGCCAATGACAATAGAAGAGCTGGCAAAAACGCAACGTGATCTGCTGGATAAGGCAGCTACAAGCATAAAACCCGGGGGAAAAATCTGCTACAGCACCTGCAGCATTCAGCAGGCCGAGAACAGCCGAGTGGTCGGTGAGTTTTTGCAAAAGAATATTGATTTCGTGCTTGAATCTGAGCAGCTAATATTACCAACATCAAGCGGCTTCGACCGCGATGGCGGTTACATAGGTATCATTATAAAAAAACCGTAACCGCAGGGGTGACGGCTAAACTTGAGTCTTGCGTCTTGCGTCTTCGGTCTTACTTGTCTTTGGCTTCAAACTCGGCGTCGATTACATCATCGTCACCTTTTCTTCGGACTTCACTTTCAGGTGGTGGCGGCTCTTGCTGGCCTCTATCGTGCGAAGATGATGAAGCGGCATGTTTGCTTGCCGCGCTTTCATAAAGGGCCTTTCCCAGCTCCTGAGCGGCATCATTGAGATTGTCGATAGCCCTGCGGATGGCCTCGCCGCTTTCACCTTTTATCGCCTCCTTTAGGTTGTTCACGGCACTTTCAATCTTGCCGCGGGTGCCCGCAGGTACCTTATCACCATGTTCCTTGAGCGTCTTTTCCGTTGAATAGACAAGCTGGTCGGCCTGGTTCTTCAGGTCAACAACCTCTCTTTTCTTTTTGTCTTCCGCGGAGTGCTGCTCGGCCTCTTTCCTCATCTTCTCAATCTCCTGCTCGTTTAGGCCTGAGCTTGACTTTATCATGATTGATTGCTGCTTGTCGGTGCCGAGGTCTTTTGCTAAAACGTTCAAGATTCCATTGGCGTCGATATCAAATGCAACCTCAATCTGCGGAATACCCCTCGGAGCCGGTGGTATGTCGGTAAGCTGAAACCTGCCGAGAGTTCGGTTATCACGTGCGAATTCACGTTCACCCTGCAGAACGTGTATGTCAACGGTGGTTTGGCTATCCGCAGCAGTAGAGAAAACCTCTTTCTTGCTGGTGGGGATGGTTGTATTGCGCTCAATCAATCGTGTCATAACTCCGCCAAGTGTCTCGACACCAAGTGACAGAGGGGTAACATCCAGCAGCAGTATGTCTTTTACGCCGGTGTCACCAGCCAAAATCGCCGCCTGGATAGATGCGCCAACCGCGACAACTTCATCGGGATTAAGGCTCTTATTCGGCTCTTTGACGAAGATTTCCCTGGCAATCTGCTGGACTATGGGAATCCTGGTGGAGCCTCCCACTAACAGCACCTCTGCTATATCCTTCGGCTGGAGTTTTGCATCTTCCATCGCCTTGTAACAAGGCTCTTTCAATCTTTCGAAAACATGCTCGCAGAGCGACTCAAACTTGCTTCGGGTAATGGTCATCTGCAGATGTTTTGGGCCAGAGGCGTCTGCGGTGATAAAGGGAAGATTAATCGTAGCTTCCAATTGGGTGCTCAGCTCGCATTTTGCCTTTTCGGAGGCTTCCTTGAGCCGTTGATGTGCCATGGGGTCTTTTCGCAGGTCGATGCCGTGCTGTTTTCTGAATTCTTCAGCCAGGTAATTTATCAGAACTGCATCGAGGTCGTCACCGCCTAAGTGGGTGTCGCCATTGGTGCTCAGGACTTCCAGAACACCGCCTTCCTCTTTAAAACCGCCGATATCAAGGATTGAAATGTCAAATGTGCCACCGCCGAAATCGAATACTGCCACCTTTTCGTCCGGTTTTTTTTCCACGCCGTAGGCAAGGGCCGCGGCGGTAGGCTCGTTGATAATTCGTTCGACCTTAAGACCTGCTATTGTACCGGCGTCCTTAGTTGCCTGGCGCTGTGCATCGTTGAAGTAAGCCGGCACGGTAATGACGGCGTTTGTGACCTTTTCGCCAAGGTAATCTTCTGCGGTCTTTTTCAAGTCCTGCAATATCATGGCTGAGACTTCAGGCGGGGTATATTGTTTGTTTCGCACTTCGACCGTGACGGGCTCATTGGGACCGCCGACAATTTTATATGGAACTAACTTTTCTTCGGATGCGACTTCATTGTGACGTCGGCCCATGAAACGCTTTATGGAAAAGACGGTATTTTCCGGGTTGGTGACCTGCTGATGTCGGGCAATCTGGCCGACAAGCCTTTCGCCCTTATTGGTAAAGCCTACCACGGAAGGCGTCAGTCGGGAGCCGGAAGAATTTATAAGTACCTTCGGCGCCGAGCCTTCCATTACAGCCACCACGGAGTTTGTCGTTCCCAAGTCTATTCCTATAATTTTTGCCATAGTCTTTTCCTTTCGCTATTGTTTCACAGTGCTATAGGTTGTTTTAGATAGCACCTCTGAAGAAAATGTGCAAAAAGCGTGCCAGTTGAGCTGATGTGTTAGATGGAGCAACTTAACACTTTATATATTAGTAAGTTAAGTAGGTTCTGGTGCCGTTTTCTGAGGAGCTCTTTATGGTGACAGGCTTCTGATAGCCGAGCCGTTGTGCCATTTTGGCAGGAAAAAGTTAGTTAATTAGAGGATTAGTTAATTAGAAAATTAGTAACCAATTAACCAATCAACTAATTTGCTAATTAACTAATTTCACGTTTCCTGATTCAAAGCTGAGCGGATGATTCTTGCTCGCAGGGCATCTCTGCCAGCGGGGTCGAGCGGCTTTCCATAATTTATCTGCAGATGCGCCGGCAGTGTCAGCATAAACAGTCGATTGATGGTCGCGATGGAAAGACTTTTATCTTTTCCTTGGCCGCTTGTAAGCGCGCAAAGCCTTTTTATTGCGGGAGTTGACGCACCCATGCGCTGGTGCATATTAACGCCCAGCCGTAAATGGCTTAAGAGAAACAGCGCCTCCTGCGAGCTTATTAGATGGGCGTTCTGTAAAAGTGCCATTGCCCGTGAAATCTTGTCGTCGAGAGTGTCAACCTGCTTGCTGAGCAGGTGACTCCTGGCGTTTATTTCGTAATTGACTATTTCGGGAATGATAGTGTTTTCAAAGTACGATACAATCGTCTGCTCCGAGACGCCGAGGCTTATCTGATTGGACAGCTGGTACAAATCGCTTGCAGCTTCCGTACCTTCACCGAAAAGCCCGCGCACCGCCAGGGACATATCCTTGGCGGCATTGAGGAACTTGTCTATCTGGCCGGTCAGCTTCAAAGCAGGCAGGTGCAGCATTACCGAGCACCTCATCGCCGTTCCCAGATTGGTCGGGCACGCCGTCAGGTATCCCAAACGCGGGCTGTAGGCGAAGCTGACCTTTTGCTCAATCATGTTATCGATGCGGTTTATCTGCTCTGCGCACGCGGGTAGCTGGCAGCCGGCTTTTAGCACCTGAAGACGCAGATGGTCCTCTTCATTTATCATGGCGGTGAAAGATTCATGATGGGTTATGACTGCCCCTCGCGGCCCCCGACCGGCAGCGTGATGCCGGCTGATAAGATGACGCTCCACAAGGAAATCTCTGTTCAGAGCGGAGCTTTTGTCCACGTTGACGTAGAAGATTTTATCGCCGAGGTCGAGCGACATCAGGATGTCTTTTAACTTTTCAAGGATTTCCGCCTTTTCAGCGTTTGTGCAGCAGCTTAAAAATTTATAGCCGGCAAGGTTCCTGGCCAGGCGTATCCGTGAGGATACGACTACGTCAGCCATCGGCCCCAAGCCGCTGAACCATTCGTTTATATCGGTGCTTATATCGGTCAGCTTCATTCTCGTGTCTCGATCCTGGATACTCGATACTCGTTGATAATCGAGCATTGAGCATCAAGATTCAATTTGTTTAATTTTATCCCGCAACTTTGCAGCCAGCTCGTAATCTTCATTTCGCACGGCTGCATCCAGCTGTTGACGGAGGCTCAGGCGTTCCATTTGATTTTTGGTCTGCTGTGGTATTTTTGAAGGTACCTTGCCGCAGTGCCTTGTTTTGCCGTCGTGGGCTTTCTCAATCAGGCCGTTGAGCTCCTGCTCGAAAAGCTCATAATCGTAAGGACAGCCCAAGAGCCCTTCGTCTCGGAACTGCTTGAGCGTAAAGCCGCAATAAGGGCAGCTTACTTTCTGTTCCGAAGAGCCAAAAAGCTCATCATCGCTGGGCTGCACGGAAAGAAGGCCGCTGAGCAGGTCGTTTATGGAGACCTGACTTTTGGCGGCAATGCCTTGCTCGACGGCGCAATCCTGGCAGACATGCAGCTCGCTGTGAACTCCATCAACAATTTCGGTAAGATGAATGATTGCTGTTTTTTTATTACAAATCTGGCATAGCATAATTTTTTTTAGAATACAGTACACAGAATACAGGAGACGGAATTCTGTCTTCTATTTTATTATACCAAAATCCTCCATAGAAGTATCGTCAAATTTAATCAATCACTGCAGAGAGATTTTGTGAATTCTGCTGTGCAGCCCGGCTCTTCCATAATCCTGATGCTGCGTAAAATCAGCCCTTTTTGCAGGATAGGCTCGAGCTTTTCGTATATATATTTAGCTACGTTCTCAGCCGAGGGGTTGTTCCGGCGGAAATAATTAGTTTCATTTAGATACATATTATTAAACTTATCTGTGATTTTATTGACCGCAGATTTGAGGCGGTTGAAGTCCATTACCAGTCCTGTATCGTTGAGCATATCAGAGCTGACACTGGCGGTAACAGTCCAGTTATGGCTGTGCGCAGCTTCTTTTGAGCCGGAAGGCCCGGTTAACTGATGTGACGCACGAAAGCTTGTTTGAACACTGATTGTGAACATATCCCAATATTTGATACTCGATACTCGATACTCGACGAGTATCTGGCATCGAGCATTGAGTCACTTTTTTACTTTCTTAAATCGTTCTCGCAGGCGTTCCTGAACATTTTTGGGGATAAGGTTTGAAAGGTCTCCGCCGAGAGATGCCACCTCGCGAATCAGGGTCGAGCTGGTAAAGCCGTACTGTTCGCTGGTCATAATGAAGATGGTTTCTATGCCGGCTACGGCTCGGTTGATCATGGCGAGCTGGAACTCGTATTGTACGTCGGTGAGGCTTCGCAGGCCCCTAAGTATGACGTCAGCCTTTTTGCTTGTGGCGTATTCAACGGTTAGGCCGTCGAAGCTTTCGACGGAGACGCCCTTCATTTTTCTTTGACGGATTATTTCCGCTATCATCTCGATGCGTTCTTCGGGGGTAAATAGCTGGTTTTTGATGGGGCTTCTGCCGACGGCGATGATTAGCTCGTCGAAGAGCTTCATGCCCCTGCTTATGACGTCTAAGTGCCCGTTTGTAATTGGGTCAAACGAGCCTGGAAATATTGCTCTTACAAGTTTTTTACGCGTAGGCATTCCTTTAACCTTTTACAAAATGAAAAAATATTATACCGCAAATTCTGGGCAGGTCAAATGTTACTATTGACTGAATTTCTATCCCCTTCCTACCCGCAAGAACGGCAATCTTCGAAAAAATACTTGTTTTGTGAACAAAAACAGTTATACTGCCGTTTTGCTTTGGGTAAGATATGCTCCATACGTGGTTAGATACGATTTTACAAGGAGAAAAATAGTGAAAACAGAACTTCTGGACGCCGTCGAAAGTAAGAGCCTTAAGAAAAAGATTCCGCACTTTGAGATAGGCGATTGGGTTGACGTCCGTTGCAGTATAAAAGAAGGTGACAAAGAAAGAGTGCAAGTTTTTAGCGGCACAGTTATCGCCCGCAGAGGCCGAGGAATCAATGAGATGTTCACGGTTCGGCGAATTGTAGGTGATGAGGGCGTAGAACGAATCTTCCCCCTTCATTCGCCGAATATTATCGACATCAAACCGGTCCGTAGCGGCAAAACAAGGCGGGCAAAGCTATACTACCTGCGCAAACGAACAGGCAAATCTGTCAAGCTCGCCCAGCGGCACAGCGAACATACCACCTCGAAATAATAAAATGCGAAAATCAAAAATTCTTAATCCATGTTCGTTGTTCATAGTTCATAGTTCGTAGTTTGTCAATGAACTATGAACCCAGAACTACGAACTTTTATATTTTTGCATTTTGATATTTGATTTTTAATATTTATTAGATATGCTGCTTAACCGACGCAAGCTATTGGCAGACCGGCAGCTGCTCGGCCAATGGGGAGAGCGACGCTGCGAGAGGTTCCTGGTAAGAAAAGGCCTAAAAATTCTCACCCGTAATTTTTCCTGCAAGACCGGCGAGCTTGACCTTGTTATGGTCGATGCCGATGGCTCAATTGTCTTTGTCGAGGTCAGAACCAAAGCAGAAGACAGTCTCGTTTCGCCCGAACAATCCATTACCCAAACCAAGAAGAACAGGCTCGTCAGGGCGGGGCGTTATTTTCTTAAAATTCATAGAATCGAAGATAGGCCTTATCGTTTTGATGTTGTTTCTATCGTGCTCGGCCGAACCGGCCGAGAAAAAATAACACACTATGAAAATGCTTTTGTGTCGTAGAGAATACCCAATGAGTAATAGTCTAGAAAATCTGTTTGACCTGGTATTCGCCGGATCATGGTGGAGCCAACAAAAAGAATTTCCACCATGTGAAGATTGGAAATGCGAGGTTGAAAAATACCTGCAGTTTATGAAGAACAAGGATTGGCTGGACTTAATGAAACCGCAGTTACAGAGCCGAAACTACGACTCTTTCTTGTCAGAGATATTCGCAGCATACTTCATTGAGAACTCCTTGGGTTTTGAAGTAACTCGGTGGAATCCAGTAACAACCAAATACGGCCACAGTGTGGAGTTTTGTATTAAGGACAAATCTGGTGAGGAAATCTTTTGTGAAGTAAAAAGTCCCGGATGGAAAGGGCAGTTGTCCAAAGAAGAAATCCAACATGGGCGAGCTAAACAGAACAAATTTCTCCTGGCTAGCAACTCAAGATACACGAAACCGTATCATAATATTCGACAAGCAGTTTGCAAAAGTTACAGAAAATTTTTACCCTACAAGCAAAATTTACTAATAATAACCGATGAGTTGTTTCAGCCTGTATCGATAGGACCTATTAAAGATTGGGGCCCACATAAAATGCCGATGAACATTTTTTATGCTTTGTACAACACCAACAAAGATCATTATGGAGGTCTTGGATATTTCAAAACAAAAGATTACGAAAACCTTGGAGGAATACTATTTTTGAACAATAGGTGCCCAGGAAAGTTCTTTGCTTGGTTCGAAGCTAATCCAAATGCCAAGATTTCATTGAGCAAAGAGTTTGCTTCTGAAGTTCTAACACTTAATGAAAAGCGTATTAAATGCGCCCAAAACGATTATATTAAACACAATGGAACTGATTGATACGCATTGTCATTTGACCTTTGATGTTTT
>CAZIED010000061.1:0-10993 GCA_964538525.1 uncultured Pirellulales bacterium
CGAATCAAACGGTGACATTGGCTACAGGTTCAACTGTTCAAAATGCATGGTGGTTCGATGACTGCGTCGAGGTCTATATCGACGCCGACAACAGCAAGTCAAAACAATACGATGACGACGACGCCCAATATCACTTCGATTGGGACAAAACCAATCCCACAATGGGCAGGCATAATGAGCACGGCAGGATGGAAAATATCGAATTTGCTATAGTAACAACCGACAAGGGATATCGTACCGAGATAAAGTTTCCATGGTTAACCTTGGGGGTAAAGCCGTCTGATGGTATGAAGATAGGTTTAGACGTTCACGTGAACGATGATGATAACGGCGGAGAACGCGATACCAAGCTCACATGGTGGAGTAAAGAAGATAATGCTTGGGAGAATCCGCAAGCCTTTGGGACAGCCCAGTTAGGTAGTCTTGTTGGCTGGTGGAAATTAGATGAGACCGAAGGCAATACTGCCAGCGATTCATCCGGCAATGGTCATAACGGTAAGCTCGTGGGCAATCCACGATGGCAGCCGTCAGGCGGAAAAATCGGCGGCGCATTGGAGCTCGATGGCACTGATGACTATGTAGAGACCGATTATGCAACCGATTTACCTGCCTGGACTGTAGCTGTTTGGGTAAAAAGCCCCGCTGCACCTTCATCGGAAACACAAAGTGGTCCCGTTCATCGGGAGAAAAATTATCAGATCAACTGGAGCCACGCAACGGACGCTTTCCGCTGGGCGGCAGGTATTTGTATTGGAGAAACATGGCACGCTGCCAGTTTTAGTGAATTACAGGCCAATACGTGGTATCACCTTATTGCCACTTATGATGGAGAGAATCTCAAGGCGTACAAAAATGGCGTATTAATTACAAATAACTCAGAACCTTCGGGAAAGCCGGATGCTGAGACTGTGCCGCTGAAATTCGGAAGGCATGCAACGCAAGAAAATTATTTCTCCGGCACCATTGATGACATCCGCATTTATAGCTTTCCTCTGTCACAGGAAGAAATTCAGGAGCTTCATGCAGTCGTAGCTACTAATCCTCAGCCGGCTGATGGAGAGGTGGTTGGCGCCGGCGGACCTACGAAATTAGGTTGGAAACCTTGTCTCGGCGCAGTTTCCCACAAGCTATATCTCGGCACAGACAAGGAACATTATTTCGTTGATGGTTGGGCTGCTGACAAAGCCGAGGTCGATATGTCGGCACTAAGCAAAGCTATGCCGGCAATCCAGAAGGACAAAACGTACTATTGGCGCGTTGATGAAGTCCAAGCTAATGGGAAAATAATTTCTGGGGACGTCTGGAGTTTTACTACCGGCGGCAAATTAGTCGGCTTGTGGAAGCTCGATGAGACCGAAGGTAAAAATGCAAGTGACTCCTCCGGCAATAATAATACCGGTACGATTGTGGGCAATCCACAATGGCAGCCAACCGGTGGGAAAATCGGCGGAGCACTGGAGTTTGACGGCAACGGTGACTACATAAATCTTGGGAAGAAGTCGGATTTTGATATAACCGAACAGATTACCGTAGCAGCGTGGATAAAGGTAAATCAGTTTGACAAGGATTGGCAGGCCATCATCACCAAAGGCGATAGCGCCTGGAGGCTCCAACGAAACGGAAGCAACAATAATCTCGAATTCGCTTGCTCGGGGCTATCAGTTCCCGATAACAGCCAATGGGGCGGTATTTTTGGAAAAACGAACGTAAACAACGGCCAATGGCATCATGTAGCAGGAGTATATGATAGCAAGAAGCTCTCTTTGTATGTTGATGGCAGGTTAGATGTTTCTGTTGATGCACCCGGCAAGATTAATGTAAATGATAAGTTGGTTTACATCGGTGAGAATTCGGAGATGTCGGAGCGTTTCTGGAACGGCCTTATCGATGATGTGCGCATTTATAACTACGCCCTCTCAGAAGAACAGATTGCATCGCTTTCAAAAGGATAGTGATTCCGCTCCTCAGAAAAATGAAGAAAGGATGATTAAACATGAGTGCAATAAACCCTGTTAGAATATCGTTATGCTGCCTGTTATCTTTGTTGCTCTTTCTACCAGGATGTTGCCCATGGAGCTGTGGAGGTTGGTTCAAAGCCACACATGAAAGGACAGAAGACCTTTCAACGCCGATCTCCCTGGATGCAATACTAACTGCCAAAACCGATGTTGGTTCGATTACTGTCACTGGTTCTGGAACAGCCGAATGCAGCCTTCACGCCACTATAAAAGCTAAGGCTCGCACAAGCGAGAGGGCCGTTCAGCTCGCAGAGGAGACGACAGTGGAGCTAAACCACAATGATAATGCAGTTGAGGTGAAAATTAACAAGCCGCACATCAAGCATTGGGAGTGTGTCAGCGTGGACCTTAAAATAGAAACTCCTCAACAGATTCATCCCGACTGTGCAGCCAACGTAGGCGAGATCAGAATAACCGACATAACCGGCAAGATAAAAGCCGTCTCGAACGTAGGTAAAATCGTCTGCACAAACGTCTCCAACCAGCTTCAACTGCAGGTGGATGTCGGCGGCATCCGTGTTAAGTGCTTTGATAACCCAGCCGAGCCCTGCAAAATCGACATTTCAACCGATGTGGGCGGTATTACTTTCGATGGCCCAGCTAATTTATCAGCCGTAGTCAATGCTTCCACGGACGTTGGCTCTATTACCACCAACGTGCCGATATCGGTCAAGGGAAAAATCGGTCGGGATATTGTGAGTAGCTCACTAACTGGAACGATTGGTGATGGGCAGGGAGTTCTTAAGCTCAAAACGGGCGTAGGCTCAATAACCATAAGATAGTCTGCGGCCAGTGTAGTTTCAATCTCGGATAGACACGATGGCTGTTTATCATAGGCTAAATATAATATGGCACTAAAAAGTAGAAAGTTTGTGGCCAAAACAGACACGCACCAGTTGCGGTGGGTAGTATTACTGCTGGCGATGGCGGTAATATTACCCACCATCTGTCTGCTCTGGTTTATGACACAGGTTATGAAAAATGAACGTCTGGCGGTCAGAGGAAAACTGACCGATGTTTACGAGAAGCGGCTGGAGACGCTAAGTAAAAGGGTTGACGAGCGTTGGTTGACCCGAATAAATGTGCTCGGACAGCAAGTGGCGGCCAAACGTCAGCCTGTTGAGATATTCGAAAGGCTTGTAGGCAAAGACAACCAAGTCGATGGTTTAAAGATATGTGATGCGATTATAATCTTCGATAGTGCCGGAAAGTTACTTTATCCGCTTACCGGAGATGGAAAGCCACAGGCTGAACTTTCGGATGAGTTTAACAAAGCATGGGAAGTTGAGTTCACCGGAGGGGATTTTGCCAGGGCGATCAGGTTGTATGAACAAATCGCTGAATCTTTAGTTGATGACTATACACGCTATAGTGCTTTAATGGGCAAGGTCCGCTGCCTAAGGAAATTGGGACAAATTGAGCAGGCTGTTGCTCTGTGCGAAGGAATAGCCTATAAACAACCTTCCGAAAATATAAGTCTATCTTCCGCATCTCTTATCGCTCGAGCGAGAATTCTTCTTGTAAATCTGAAGAATGAAACCAAAGAGGGGCTGACGCGTTCCGATTTGCAAAACCTGATAAGTTCTGTTGTCAATTACGCTCCCGGCGGTGGTTACACTTTTTTACCGATGCCGTCGGATACAAGAGTTTTTCTACTGTGTAAAGCAGTCGAAATTGTAGAAGAAAGCAAGTGGGTTGAAGAGCTGAGACCGCAGGTTCTAAGGGCAAAAGAGATACTTTCAGCCGAGGAATTGGCTGTATTAATTCTTGATAAATATTATTCATCAGCGGCATCGGAGCCCTGGTCCGAAGAGGATGCTCTAAAGATGGTGACACTGCTGCGTGGAACGCTGGATACAATTCAAGAGCTCCAGTGGGGCTGGACCGAACAGCTTCAACAACAAATATCTAATGTATTAGATTCGTATCGTGCCAGAAAGGTAGCGGCTGCTGCGTTCGACCAGCCTGCTTTTGCTCTGCCGTTTGGTTCCTGGCCCGAAGACAGCCTCCGCAAGCTGGGTATGCCGGAAGAGGTCTTTGGGATGTATCACAACATAGGCGACAAGACATACTTATTGTTACAGAAAGCAGAAGGTTTCAGCTTTGACTTCAATATATATGGAGATGCGCTTGAACAGTCAGGCGTTTCCTACAGAATAATAGACAATTTCGGCTCGTATGTCTGGGGTTTTGAAAATCCCGAAAAAACGGCTTTTATGAGGGCGCCGCTGGGAAAATTCTTTCAGGGCTGGCACGTTGAAATTTTTTTTAAGGATTTTGATATTTTTGAGAAAACGGCCGGTAAACAAGCTGTCGTGTATATGTGGACGGGATTACTTGCTATTGGTGCAATAATTGCAGCAGGGTTGTTAGCTGTGCAGGTTGTCGGAAGACAGATAAAGGTCAACAAGCTCAAGAATGATTTCATCGCAACAGTGTCACACGAGTTAAAAACACCTCTGGCCTCGATGCGCGTCCTTGTAGATACGCTATTAGAAGGAAACTATAAAGACCAGCAGCAAGTGACAGAATATTTGCAGCTGGTTTCAAAAGAAAATTTAAGACTGAGCAGATTGATTGATAATTTCCTCACCTTTTCAAGAATGGAGCGTAACAAGCAGGCGTTTGAGATTACCGGAGCCAATCCTGCTGCTATTGCCAGTGCTGCTGCTGAGGCGATAAAGACAAAATTTAGCCGGGGTCGATGCGAGTTTGAGGTAAATATCAATGAGGATTTGCCGGATGTGCTGGCAGATTACGATGCGATGGTGACGGTGCTTGTGAACCTGCTGGACAATGCTTACAAATATTCTTATGAGGATAAACATATTGAATTGAGCGTGTTTGCAGAGAATAATTCTGTTTGTTTTCGCGTTTCCGACAATGGCATAGGCCTGTCACGCAGATCTCTCAAAAAGATATTCAAGAGATTTTATCAGGTTGACAGCAGCCTCACCCGACGTGCTGATGGTTGCGGACTGGGCCTGAGCATTGCGAAATTTATTGTCGATGCCCACAAGGGTTCGATTTCTGTAGAAAGTAAATTCGGCAAAGGAAGCACATTTACAGTAAGATTGCCTGTTGTAAATCGGGTATCCGGCAGAAAGGAACACTTAAATGAAAAACGTGCTGATTGTTGAAGATAATCCCGCTATGCTGCGTGGCCTGGAAGATAACTTTGAGGCGAAAGGTTATAATGTTAAAACAGCTATTGACGGCGAGCAGGGTTTGAATGCCGCTTTGGCGGAAAAACCCGATCTTATCATTCTCGATATTATGCTGCCAAAAATCAATGGCTATGAAATTTGCAGCCTTATACGCGAGCAGAAACTCGACATGCCTATAATAATGCTCACCGCCAAGGACGAGGAATCAGATATTCTGTTTGGGCTGAATCTCGGAGCCGATGATTATGTCATCAAGCCTTTCAGCATAAAGATATTGCTGGCGCGAGCGGAGGCATTTCTGCGGCGCCGAAGGGATGAGAAAATCGCGGTTTATAAATTTGGTAATTGTAAGCTTGATGCGGCTGCTTGTACCTTCACACGTGACGGCAAAGGAGTCAACCTGAGTCCGGGGGAATTCAGGATGTTGCGTTTGTTGCTCGAAAAGGCCGGTTGTATTTTAAGCCGAGACGAGATTTACACCGCGGTGTGGGGTTATTCGCACTTTATTACTTTGCAGGATGTTGATCGTTTTGTTACCATATTAAGGAATAAGATCGAACCGGACCCAGGCAATCCGGTGTTTATACGCACCGAGGGAAAATTGGGCTATAAATTTGAGCTGGCCGAAATATATGGAAACAATTTTGATAATTGAAGATGAGCCGACTTTACTGCGGGTTTTGAGGGATAACTTCGAGTTTAAAGGTTTTAGTGTGCTTACCGCAGCTGATGGAGAGGAGGGATTAAATACCGCTCTTAATAAAAAGCCCGACCTGATTCTCCTCGACATTATGCTGCCGAAGATAAATGGTTATGAAGTTTGCAGACTCATCCGCAAAGAAAAGATTGATATGCCGATTATAATGCTGACCGCCAAAGGCGAAGAGTCGGACATAGTGCTGGGGCTTAATCTTGGTGCTGATGATTATGTCACCAAACCCTTCAGCATAAAAGAGCTATTCGCCCGTGTTGAGGCATTTCTAAGACGAGGCAGGCAAACCGAACAGGATGTTTACGAGTTTGCAGACTATCAGCTTGATATACGGGGAAGAAAATTAACGCGCAGGGGAAAAGAGATTGAGCTTTCGCCAAAAGAATTTAGGCTAATGGAGCTTTTTGTTAAAAAGCCGGGCCGAGCGCTTACACGTGATGAGATACTAAATAACGTTTGGGGGTATGATTGTATTGTCACGCCGCGGAGCATAGACCGATTCGTTGCCACGTTGAGGAACAAAATAGAACCTGATACACATAATCCGGTCTTTATTCATACTATACGAGAGATCGGCTACAAATTTGAACCTGCTGAGCCGGGCAAAAAACGGCGTTAATTTTAGTTTTGAGTTTTTAGTCTGCTCTGTAGAAAAGAAGTCAAAACGTCATTTCGAGCGAGCCGGAGTCGAGTCGAGAAATCTGCTATTGAATAGATTTCTCCATTTCGCGATGCTTCACATCGCTTCAGTCGAAATGACATCGAGTCTTTTCTACAGAGCATTTTGTGTCTTTGGTCTTGTGTCCCCTCGACCGTGCTCCCCGCTTCGTCCCGATTATTTGGGACTACGCAGGGCCAGCGGGGCAGGCTTGAGTTCTGTTTGTTATTCTCTCAGTGCAGGTATATCCGGTTCGATGTGGACTGTGATATTAACCGGTCGAGTCAATTGCTCGTTCAGAGTGTTTTCCAGTTTTTCTGATATTTCGTGGGCAGCAGCTACGTTCAAATTTGGGTCAACAAGGATATGAAGGTCGAGAAAGACCTCTCTTCCAACGGTGCGAGTACGGAGGCGATGGTACTGGCGGATTTGCCCGTTGGCCTTGATGATGTCTTTAATCTGGTCAATGGTTGCCTGGTCAACGGCTCTTTCAATTAGTTCCCCAAGGCAGTCACTGCTAAGCTTGGCAGCAACCAGCACGACCATAACGCCGACAGCAATGGCGGCAACCTGGTCGCCATGGTCGAAACCAAATTTCATTGCTATTACACCGATGATAACGGCAACCGAGCTTAAAGCGTCGGCCCGGTCATGCCAGGCGTTTGCAAGTGCCGCCGGGCTGTGATATTTCAATGCTACCACTTTTGTAACGCGATAAACCATCTCCTTAACGGCGATGGCACCAATTGCTGCAACCAGCACCATGTTCTGTGGACGCGTGACATGATCTCTGGCAATATCAAGTGCAGCATAGTAAATCATTCCGAGACCGACGCCTAATAGCCCCAGGGCAATCGCAACAGCCGCAAGTGTCTCTAACTTGCCGTGTCCGTATTGATGGCTTGAATCGGGCTTTTTTGAGCCGAAATACAGACCCAGCAGCACCGCTATGTCGGTGAGCATATCCGATACCGAGTGGATAGCATCAGCCAGGAGAGATAACGAGCCGGTTATTAATCCTACTATAAACTTTCCGGAAATCAGGAACACGTTGGCGCCAATGCTGAGGTAGGTAACACGCCGGAGCTGCCTTGCAGCAATCTGCTGTTTGTCATCGCTCATATATACCTCCCGGATTGGTTTGTCAACGTCCCAATTTAAGAATAGCATTAATATATTTCTGAGCGGTATCATTATCGGCGGCTTCTGCGATAATGCGAATAACTGGTTCGGTATTGCTTGGTCGGATGTGCAACCAGCCGTCGTCAAAATCGAATCGGCAGCCATCCGTGGTGTTAAGCTTTGCGTGGGCGAAGTTTTTTTTCGCCAGTTCCAAAATTTGTTTTGCCCGGCTTGACTCAGCAGCGAATTTTTCTTTTATCATGTAGAAACTACCGATTTCACCGATTAATTGTTTCACCGTTTTTCCTGTTTCTGCCATAAGCTGCAGGATAAGGGCGATTCCCACGAGGCTGTCACGAACAGGGCTTACTCGCAAATCGATTACGCCGCCGTTGCCTTCGCCTCCGATAATGCAGTTGTGCTCGAGCATTGCATTTGCGACATTGGCTTCGCCCACAGCGGTGCGGTAAACCATCCCGCCGGCTTTTGCCGCGATATTTTCGAGCATTCTCGATGTGGAAAGATTGGTTGCGGCTTTTCCGGGTGTCTTGCTGAAAATGTACTTTGCTGCCAGGGCTAAAGTGTATTCTTCGCCGATGTAGGTACCATTTTCGTCAACAATTGCCAATCTGTCGGCGTCGGGGTCCTGAGCGAAGCCGATGTCGGCTTTTTTCGCTTTTACCACTTCGCAAAGCTCTTTGACATTTTCGACAGCTGGTTCAGGGGTATGGGCAAATAAACCGGTCGGCTCATCGTTTATTGCTATAACTTCACAACCAAGCTCGGCGAGCAGCTTTTTTGTAATCCTTCCACCTGCTCCATTGACACTATCCAGAATAATCTTGAATTTCTTTGCTGCAATTGCATCTTTATCTACAATTGCCAAAACCTTTTTGATGTGATGGGTATCGGCTTGGTTATTGCAGGTTATTTTGCCGCAATCGGCCGAGTCGGCAAAGCTGAAGCGTTTTTCGAGGAAAAAATTCTTTATTTGCCCGGCTTTGTCAATTGGAGGAGCTGTGCCATTGTCGAGCAGCAATTTTATACCGTTGTATTGAATCGGATTATGCGAGGCTGTGATAACTGCTCCGCCACTACATCGAAGCTCTTTTACCATCACAGCTACGCTGGGCGTGGTGACAAGTCCCAAATCAATTACATCAATTCCAGAGGCGCATAATCCTGACGACACAGCGGCTTTTAGCATTTGTCCGCTGGTTCGGGAATCGCGACCGATGCAAACCGATTTCGTATTGCGTTCTGCGTCCCCTCGGCTGCGCTCGGGACAGGCTTGCGTAGTGCGTCCATATTTATCTTTAAGAAATGTGCCGAAGGCACAGCCATATTCAGCGGCAATAGAGGGTGTAAGGTTTTCACCAACAATACCTCTCATTCCACTTATGCTTATTATTAGTTGTTCAGCCATACTGGTATTATGTTGTGTCTTCTTTACGCAATACGCATCACGCACGACGCATTACGAAGGTTAGTCAAGCTTGCAAACATAAAGCTCATTGACAAAATCAAGTTTGCCGATTTCTTCCAGGGCTTTTGCATCGGGTTCCTTGTCGAGACTGACTGCCAGAACTGCTTTATGCTCTGCCGGCTTTTGGCCGACGCCCATCGTGCAGATATTGATATTGTGTTTACCACAAACTGTTCCCACGGCTCCAATAACACCAGGTTTATCATCGTTGAAGATAATTAGCACCGCTCCTTGAGGTGTCATTTCTATGTTGAAGCCGTCAATTTCAATGATCCGGAGCAAGGTGTCACCGAAGACTGAGCCGGTTACTGCGCGTGTGACCTTGTCGGTAAAAACTTTGGCGCAGAAGCTTGATGCAACGTCCTTGGATTCTGTGTTTTTTGTCTCATCGATGCTGATACCGCGTTCCTTGGCCAGGATGGAAACGTTGACGATATTTAGCGGCATGTCGAAATGTTTTTGGAGCAGACCCATTGCGAAGTAAAGAGTAATCGGTTCGATGGCCATTTCAGCGATTGAGCCGCGATATTGAACTTCAATTGTTTTGATATGCCCGGGCGCAATATTGCTGAGCATTGTGCCGATTCGTCTGGCAAGCTCGGCGTACTGTTTAATAGCCGGTGGCATGGCTCCAATAGCGGATGGAGCGTTAACCGCATTTCTAAGTGGGCCGCCCTTGATTGCGTCAATAATGATATGAGCGGCTTCGACTGCCACCTCAACCTGGGCCTCCTCGGTGCTTGCGCCAAGATGAGGGGTCACGAGGCAATTTTCAAATTCCTTAAAACGGGTATTCTCAGGCGGCTCTTTGGAAAAAACATCAAGAGCCGCACCTGCGATGCGCTTTTCTGCAAGTGCATCATATAATGCATCTTCGTTGATAATGCCTCCGCGGGCGCAATTAATCAGAATGACGGTTGGCTTCATCATTTTAATCTGTTTAGTGTTAATCATATTCAGCGTCTGCGGATTTTTCGGCACGTGAACGGTGATGTAATCGGATTCTTTGAATATTCGCTCAAGTTTGTCGGTTACTTCTACGCCGAGTTTTTCAGCCTCGGTTGGTGCGGCAAGTGGGTCATAGCCCAGGATTTTCATATAGAAGCCTTTCGCCATTTTTGCCACAGCCATACCGATTCTTCCGAGTCCTATTATGCCGATGACTTTGTTATTCAGCTGGTTTCCCATATATTTCTTTTTTTCCCAGACGCCGGCCTTTAGGCTGTTGCAGGCGGGAATGACCTTTCGGCTCAACGCTAGCATTAGGGCCATTGTATGTTCTGCGGTGCTGAAGGTATTGCCGCCGGGCGTATTCATAACAAGGATTCCTTTTCTGGTCGCTTCAGTGACATCAATATTATCTACGCCGGCGCCTGCTCGCGCGATAGCTTTTAGTTTGCCGGGATTGGCAAGAACTTTAGCGGTAACTTTAGTGGCGCTACGGATGATTAAGCCGTCATGTTCGCCAATAATTTTGGCAAGCTCATCTTCGCTAATGCCGGTTTTAACAACAGCCTCAACACCCCCTTTTGAATTGAGTATGTCAATGCCTTCTTGCGCAAGTTTGTCTGTAATTAGAACTTTAATCATTATAGAACTCCAAAAATTTCTACTTACCTTTTTAACTCTTAGCATTTGCAGCCAGCGTCCGAGCCAGTGTTACAGCCCAGGCGGCAGCGATGATAATAATCAGAGCAACAATTATATACCTTATTTTAATGGCGTCGTATAAACGCTTAAGAGCTATAAAATATACACCAAAAACGGCAACAAAAAAAGCTAAAAATGCGATAACGATTAAGACGCAACATAATAAGGCAGCAGCAGGCT
>CAZIED010000062.1:0-3370 GCA_964538525.1 uncultured Pirellulales bacterium
CCGCTAAAGTACATCATCATAAGCACCTCTTATGCCTTGTGCTATACAACGGCCATTTTAGCGCTGGCCGTTGCCCTCTTCCAGAGGCGCCAAGTAGGATGATTCGTCGTGCGTATTGAGTATATCGTATTGCGTTCTTTCTTTTACGCAATACGCATCACGCATCACGCAATACGATTTTTATTACCGCTATTTCATCGCAATTTTGCTGTTTTGGGCATTTCGCACAATCTCTCCAGACCTTCATCGGCAGCGCATCCATCTCAATTTTCTTAAAATCCAATCGTTCAAAAAAGCCTGGGTCTAAAGTAAGCGCAAAGATTCGCGGCAGGCCAAGCTGGCGAGCCTTTTCGATAGCCGCGTTGACAAGCATTGTGCCAACCCCCTTATTTTTATTTGCTTCGTCAACGGCTAACGATTGTATTTCCACAAGGTCTGACCAGATAATCTGTAGAGCACAGCAGCCAACCACTCGGCCATCGACTTCTGCTACAATAAAAGACTGCAGGTTCTCGTAAATATCGGCTAACGAACGAAAAAGCATTTTGTCCCTCTCTGCATAATAATTTATTAGAGAGTAAACAGCCTCGGCATCCGATATTTTTGCATTGCGTACTTTCATATTAAAAATTATAGCCACCAAGACAGCAAGACACAAAGAAAAATTTGACACGGATTAACACGGACGGCGGGAAAACTCAAAGTACTAAATCTGAAGAAAGAAAGCACTAAGCACTAAATCCTAAATTCTAAACAAATACGAAATTAAAAATCCTAATGACCAAAACGGCTATCATTTTCGTGTCGGTTCAGTTGTTTTGAATTTCGATCATTTGTATTTGTTTCGGATTTAGAGATTAGGATTTCGGATTTCGATTCTCCTACGGTTCTTCGCTCCGTTCCCACCAAAGTCTCGGATAGTCCTTTCCTTCGAGAATCCACCAGATGTCTTCAATACCGTTTTCGGTCTCGCCGACAAAGTCCCAGCTAGCACTGGTAAAGGTGCTACGTCGCTTCATCTCCGCAGTTGTCTTACCGGCCCCACAAGCACTGGTAGTCCACCCGGAATTCTCCATATCCCAGAAGGAGTTTTTACAGATGGAGATAGAACCATCACAGCCACAACCACCGTATCCTGTCAAGCCTCCTATGTAACTGGAGTTCCCGTCACTGGTTACGCTGCCTGCTGCATAACAGTTGATGACAACACCGAGGTTTGATCCTACTAAACCACCGATCCATAGCGAGTCATTGCCCCCGCTTACACTTGTTGTTGCGTACGAGTTCATAATAATACTATCGAGAGATGAGTTATTGTTTCCCGCCAGACCGCCGAGAAACATTGAAGAACGACCGCCACTAACATTACCCGTAGCATAGCAGTTGGCAATAGTACCCCAGTTTGCCCCTATCAGTCCACCTATCAAACGAGATTGATTACCACCGCTTATGTTTGATATGGCGTAGCAGTTGGTGACAATACCCCAATTTTCTCCCCCAAGTCCGCCAAGCCAGGCTGAAGCGTTGGCACAAGTGATCTTCACATTTTCTATGCCGAGATTCGCGACCTTCCCGACTATTCGTCCGAAGATCCCCACATATTCGAGAGTTCCATTCTGTATAGACAGATTCCTAATCACATGGCCATTGCCATCGAACACCCCGCTAAAGCCCTGCTCCAACGGTCCTCCGATGATGTGGTATCTGTCACCTGCGTAGGCAGACAAATCGACGTCCTCCATCAGGACAAAGTGCTTGTTCCAGTCACAGAGGAATCTCCCTACTTTGTCAAGGTCTTCTGGGGAGGAGATTCGGTATGGATCCTCGGCAATCCCAGAACCGACCAGGAAATCTGACAGATTATAAGAAGGTATGGGAATTCCGGGGCTGTTTTCCCATGCGAGTCGGGGATAATCCTTGCCTGGATTGATAGTCCACACGATTTCTCCGCAACAATTCCAACCAAGAAAGGTATTGGGATCCTCCAATTCTGCGGTTGACTTTCTCGAGCCCCCACCTCTTAAGGTAAGGCCGTTTGCGTCGATATCCCAATAGGAGTTAGTCACTCCGCCTCCAGCTCCCACCAGTCCCCCGACAAAACTGTATTGGGCGCCTATGTTTACAGTTCCAGCAGCGTAGCAATTCGTGATACTGCCCTCAGAGCTCGATCCTGTCAACCCACCAAGCTGTGAGGCATTGTCGCCTGCGACGATATTACAGATGGCATAGCAGTCACTGATCCTGTCCCTGGAACTATTTCCCACAAGGCCACCAGTGTTGATTGGGTCGTTCCCGGTGCTAACGTTGCTTCTGGCGTAGCACCTGTGGATACTACCATCGCTGCTCCTTCCTGCCAGCCCACCAAGGCCGATAGAATTACTTCCCTGGCGGATGTTACTTATAGCGTAGGAGTTTGTAATACTGCCCCCTATGTTGCTTCCAACCAATCCGCCGAGTGTACAGGAATGATCCCCTGTGCTTATGCCACCTATGACTTGGCATCGACTGATACTACCTGAAGCATTATATCCAGCCAAGCAACCGATGCCCTCTGAATCATTACTGCCGGTAACGGTCACATTTTCCAGATACAGGTTTCTGACCTTACCGCCTATACCGATTTTTCCGAATAGACCAAGCCAATCATTGCTTGTGAGACCCGCATCTATTGTAAGGTCGGTGATCTTGAAGTTATTGCCGTTAAAAGAGCCGATAAAATCTGTGCCTTGAAATCCGTCAATGGTGTTGTTAGCATCAGGTGCAATGACCGCCGTAGTAAAAGTGTAGGTTGACAGGTCGATATCGGCTGTCAGAACGAAGTGTTTTGCGTAGTGGTTGGTATTGTTTGAAAAGGCTATGAGATCTTTCGCTGTTGCGATTCTGTATGGATTTTCAGGTGTGCCGCAGCCGCCGCCATATTTCCTTTGGGCGACAGCATTCATGTTGAAGACAAAGAAGTCCGCGCTGCCGGCTGGCGGAGTAGTCTCGGCGACAACTTGCACCAGATTATCTTCGAGGGTCACTGTAATGAGCACATCGCTGCCATTGTCAGCTTTGCCCCGAAACGCGATCTTCATATCGG
Source organism: uncultured Pirellulales bacterium (assembly GCA_964538525.1). Lineage (GTDB taxonomy): Bacteria > Planctomycetota > Phycisphaerae > Sedimentisphaerales > Anaerobacaceae > CAZIED01. The sequence goes on from CAZIED010000062.1 coordinate 3,083, forward strand.
CGAGGACCGTGCCGAGCAGCGAGGTCATGTTAAAGACCTCGTTCGGGTCCAGAGTACGTCTGAATGGACTGTCGTCAATTGCGTTTGCATCAACGTAGCCGAATGAAGCGGTTCCTGCATTTGGATCGACAGTAAGCTGGAACTGCCCTTCCACAAAGTAGGTCCGGTGGACACCAGCAATCCCTCCTGTCTGAACCAGCGTACTCTGATCAGAAAGGAATACGTACTGACCCGTCTGAACCGCAGGCACCGAACCATCTTCTTCGTATTTGGCTTGGGCAGCTTGGC
>CAZIED010000062.1:3470-10874 GCA_964538525.1 uncultured Pirellulales bacterium
GTCTGAACCGCAGGCACCGAACCATCTTCTTCGTATTTGGCTTGGGCAGCTTGGCCCGCCCCCGCGTCTCCCGACGCGAGTCGGGGCGGCGGGCCTAATAAACAGACGGCAAGCAATATAAGTCCCGTCAGAAAAACCTTAAACATTGTGTCTTTTAATCGAGAACGGGATGGTTTTTTTAACGGGATAAATAGCGATATTGTTAATGGCGTAAGCCAACTTGACGTTTTACCCCTCTGATTATTGTAGTGCCCTGTTAGGTTAGAGGGTTTGCTTACATTGCACATGCTTTACTCCTCTCTCAAAAACCGCAAGAATTTGACATCTTATATTATGTCTTATAATAAACCGTTTCTCAGGTAAAGTCAAAACATTTTCGTGTCTAAACCAAAAAAGGTTGGAAAAACGATTAGAACTCGTATATCGTATTGTGTCGTGCGTCCAAACCGCCGTAAAATGGCGGGCTAAATGCTACTAACTATGAACTATGAACTAACCTATGCGTTTTATACTTATTGACAAGGTGGTCTCGTTCGAGCCAGGCAAACAAATAAAAACGGTCAAGAACGTTTCTCTTGCTGAAGAATACCTGGCGGACCACTTTCCGACGTTTCCGGTGTTGCCCGGTGTGCTGATGCTGCAAGGTCTGATCGAATCGGCATCATGGCTAATACGGCTGACAGAGAATTTTGCCCACAGTATGATATTGCTTGAGCATGCGAAAAATGTAAAATACAAAAGTTTTTTGGCACCCGGCTCTCAAATTGAGTATATTGTCGAGGCCAAGATTATTGAAGAAAACATAAGCTCCTTCTCGGGTGCTGGATTATCCGGTGGCGAACAAATCGTTGAAGCCAAGTTTGATTTAAGACATTTTAACCTGTCTTCGCAGGATACAAAGCTGGCATCTGTGGACGCCAATATTATAGATAGTATGAAACAGCGATGGAAACTGCTCAAGTAGTTCATTGTTCACAGTTCAGAGCTCGTAGATTGTCGATGAACTATGAACCCAAAACTATGAACTTCCGATGTAAAAACAGGAGGTAAAACAAATATGACATTGAGTCAGGACGAGATTTTTAAGGAAGTGCAGGTAGTCTTAGTTGACGCTCTGGGAGTGGATGAGGATGAGGTAACATCGGAGGCGACCTTAACAGGAGACTTAGGCGCTGAAAGCATTGACTTTCTGGATATAGTATTTCGATTGGAGAAGGCATTCGGAATAAAAATTCCACGTGAGGAATTATTCTCGGCTGAAAGTTTAATGAACAACCCCGAATTTATCAATAACGGAAAATTTACCGCAAAAGGTCTGAAGGAGCTACGGGAAAAAATCCCACATGCGGACCTATCAAAATTCGAGAAAAATCCTGATGTGAACAAATTAGGTGATTTGTTCACCGTTGGGGCAATCGTAAGGTATCTTGAGAATAAGCTGAATGCTGCACATGGTAATTAGTAAATGGAAACTGATAATTACCAATTGCCAATTTTTCAATTACCAATAACCAATTACCAATAACCAAAATAGAATATGCGCTGGATCTGGATAGATAAATTTATAGAGTTTCAAAGCGGTAAAAAAGCCATCTCGCTTAAAAATGTAACTCTCGCTGAAGAACATTTGCACGACCATTTTCCAGGTTTTCCTGTGATGCCAGAGACACTGATGATCGAAGCTATGGCACAGACAGCAGGAATACTGGTCGGCGAGGCAAAGAACTTTAAGGAAAAGGTTATTTTGGCAAAGATAAAAAAGGCCGTCTTTTTTGACTACGTCAAGCCCGGCGACACAATAAAATTAGAAGCCCAAATTGAGTCAATTACTCCTGAAGCGGCCAGCACAACCGGAAAGATTACCTGCAAGGAGAAACTAATCGCAGAGATAGACCTGATGTTCAGCCATATAGATAAGAACCTTGCAGGCAAAAAATTCCCTCAAGAGAACTTTGTATTCACCGGCACATTCGAATCTCTCCTGCGGGACGTGCTTATACGTGATGCCGGCTCTAATGAGCCTGGATCGGAGTAGTCTCAATGGGCAAAACAAACGTAGTCATAACCGGTCTCGGCGCAATAAGCCCGCTTGGATTAACCGTCAGTGATATGTGGACAGGTTTATCTTCCGGCAGATGCGGAATAAGTAAGATAACGACATTTGACCCGGCTGGTTTTAGCTGCCAGATAGCTGGGCTTGTGCCGGAGTATAAGATACAAGATTGTGTCCTCAAAACCTATCGCAAAGCCACTAAATTGATGTGTCGTGATATCGAGCTGGCAGTTGTTGCAGCAAAGGAGGCTCTTCTCTGTAGTGGAATCATTACTAAAGGAATTGACCCGGAAAAAATTAATATCGAGCCGGAACGTTTTGCAATCAATCTGGGTGCAGGCCTTATAAGCTGTGACCTGGTGGAGCTGGCTCCCGCAGCAGCGGCAAGTGTTACAGATGGTGAATTTGACATTCAAAAATGGGGCAGGTTCGGCCTTGAGCTTGTCCCGCCACTTTGGTTATTGAAATACCTGCCCAATATGCTGGCCTGTCATATTGGTATCATTCACGACATTCAAGGACCGAGCAATACGATAACATGCGGCGAAGCCGGTGCACATATTGCGATAAGTGAAGCAGCCCAGATTATCGAGCGTGGTGATAGTGACATTGCTCTTGCCGGCGGAGCGGAGTCTAAAGTTAATCCGATGAACGTCACCCGCCAATGTCTTTTGAAAAGAGCTACAACCGAAAACAATAATGACCCTGCATCTGCTTGCAGACCTTTCGACACAGATGCCAAAGGCTCCGTTTTTGGTGAAGGAGCCGGAATCGTCGTATTGGAGAGCATAGAAAACGCTAAAAGACGAGGAACAAAAATCTATGCGGAAGTTGTTGGGACAAGCCAAAGCAATAATCTTAACCCTGCATATGAGCATCTCGAGCCGGACGGTACCGGCCTTCGAACAGCAATCGAAAAAGCAATGCAGGAAGCACAGATAGAACCTGATGATTTGGACTTAATTATTCCACACGGCACAGGAATACCTCAGGACGATTTGGCTGAGGCACGAGCAATCAAGGATGCTTTGGGTAAAGCGGCTATGAAACCAGCCGTCTGGCCGACCAAGAGTATGCTTAGTAATACAGGTGCCGCAAGTGGAGCTCTGGATGTAATAGCCGCCGTTTGTGCAATGGCCGATGGAAAGATTCCTGCATCGAAAAATTGTGACAGAATAGCACAAGGCTGCAATCTGAATATTGTCACAAAGCCGATTAAGAAGGAAATCCGTTATGCATTATGCTGCAGTTATACTTACGGCGGCCAAGCAGCCGCTGTTGCGCTAAAAAGATCAAATTGAATTTTGAATATCGAACAAGGAATGATGAATTGAAATGGTAGTGTGGGGCTTGCTCCACCAAGACTGAATATTGAATATCGAACAAGGAATGATGAATTATAAAGTAATGTGAATAAGCAGACCATTGGTCCGCTAAAATGGAAATTAAAAACAAAAAATATGATCATGAAGACCGGCTTATTGATTTTTCTGTCCAAATTATTAATATTGTTGAGAAGCTGCCCTACACACGCACAGAAAACCATATAGCAAATCAGCTTGTTCGTTAATTCTTTCTTATCCGTTGTGCAATCCAGGATCGTTGAGTACTCAAGCGGGGTTATACGGCCATTGCTATTCATTCCATCGTTGTCATAGCGACTTATTTTCCTCTCCCTTGTCTTATGAAACCGGATGTGTAATTGTAATTATAAGAACCATACAAAGGATTTATCGCAAAATGTGAAAAAAATATTGACATTACGTTTACGAAATGATAAAATATACAAAATAGGAAACACAGAGAATGCTAAAATAGGATAGGCCAAGTAAAAGCCTATCAAAAAAGCTTATCTGTGAAGTATTATAGGGGGGTTTTATAAATACGCAAGCGGAGGAGGAATGAATATCTCTATTACCTCTCCGTGGCCGTCTGATAAGCCATTCGTAAATGTATCTATTATGACAGTTGCAGCAAATTAAGGAGAAATAATAAATGAAAGTCCTAAGTGTTATTTCGGCAGTGTTAATATTCTCATTGACCTGCAGCGTTAGTACGGCTGTCATTAAAGATCAGGAAAAATCAGTGCAAAAAGAGCGGACAGAAACCGTCAAAAATAAGCAGAAAGCTCCAGAAAACAAAGAGGCGACATCAAAACCTAAAGAGACAGGGGCACCAGCATCTATTGCGTCAGAAAAAAAACAAGCGCAAGAAGCTATTGTTAAACAGGAATCTACAAAACCTGAGAAAGTTAAGGCCGCGGAAGAAAAAATAAGGAGTTTCATCAAAAAAATTGAAGAAGAGCAAAGAACAGCGACTGCAGAAGAAAAAATAATGGAAGAAATAAGCGGCTTAATTATTGAAGAAACAATGACCAAGATTGGCTATGAGTTTTATGAATATTTCTTTCTTCTATGGGAGCCACCACAAGAGAAAATCGGGCGTTACAATATTCTGATTAGCGAAAAAGCAAGTCCGATGTGGGGAAGCTCGGTTACTGTTAATGTTGACGAAAATATCGTTTGGAGTGTCATGCTTAGACCGAGATCCGAGGAGATTGAAGAGGCAGTGAAGCAAGCTATCGAAGCAACGAAGAATTATTTATTACATTATAAGGACAACCAGTTTCAGTCTGAAGATTTGTTAGGGACAGGTATATAGAAAATGTTCAGCATAGCGTGTATTGCTGAGCCTGGATAGAAAGTAACTTTTTTTGAGCAAAGGGGGTAACAAAATGAAAACGTTAGCAATCTGTTTATTTGCCGGTATTTTTTGTGCTATGTTTCTGATGCCGGTGGGTGTGGCCACAGCCTCAGAATTGGTATGGGTACCAATAAATCCGTCTTTTGGCGGACCATCGTACAACGCCACGTGGCTTATGGCTTCAGCACAGGCCCAGAATAAGCTTGTCGAAAAGACTAAGCCGTACACAGCACCTCAAACAGACTCGATCGAAGACTTCGAGAAAAGATTGAATAGTCAAATACTCTATAGGCTATCTGCAAAAATAGTGGACGAGGCGTTTGGCGAAGAGGGCTTATTACCTGAGGGCGAAACAGAAGCCCAATACACCATTGGTGATTTCAGTGTCGATATTTCGACCGACTTGGGTAAGATAACTGTCAAGCTTAGTGACATTTCAACTGGAAACTCAACCACTTTAGAAGTACCATATTATTAAAATCTATTGGGGGGCTATTAAAATGAAGAGACTGCTTTATGCTGCAATAAGTATAGTAATAACGGTAGGAATTATATACCTACCTGGATGCAGTTCAGGATTAGCCTATAAGTTTACGGAGCGAGCAACTGTAGGATATACAACTGCTATTCATGACGATTTAGTTTCTCTACCTCCACCGGCCCAAAAAATTGTTGTAGCGGTGTACAAGTTCAGGGATCAAACCGGACAGTATAAGACTTCCGCTCAGGCGACCACCTTTTCAACAGCTGTTACCCAGGGAGCTACCTCGATGCTGATTAAGGCTCTTGATGATTCCGGCTGGTTTATTCCGATCGAGCGAGAAGGATTGTCTAACCTATTGAACGAGAGACAGATCATCCGTTCAACCAGGACGCAGTATGCCGCTGAAGGTGGTAGCCCTAACGCTAGTTCCATGCCGCCGTTACTGTATGCCGGTGTGCTTTTAGAGGGCGGTATAATTGGATACGACACCAACATAATCACAAGCGGTCTGGGGGTGGCATACTTTGGCGCCGGAGGTTCAGGCCAGATAAGGAAAGACCAGGTAACCCTTTATTTAAGGCTTGTTTCTACCAAGAACGGACAGATACTTAAATCTGTCTCTATCAATAAGTCCATCCTTTCCAAAGAGGTGGATTTCAATATCTATAGATTCGTCAGAGTAAAACGGCTGCTGGAGGCAGAAATGGGCTTATCTACCAATGAACCACCATCGATGTGCGTTTTGGAAGCCATAGAAAAGGCTGTCTATGACATGATTATAGAAGGAATACATGATGGTATCTGGAACCTGGCAAACCCGGAAGATATCAACAATCCGATTATTCAGAAGCACTTAAAAGAAAAACAGCAAACTGAAAAGATAATTACCTTTGACAGAAGTGGCAATCTGATGAAGGTCGAGGATGTTGATAGGGCTGAGCCAGGGAAAATCGATAGTATCCAACCTTATGATATTGCGAAACCTGAATCTCAGGAATTCGAGAAAAACCAGAACGTTGAGAATAAAGATATTGAGCAGTAATGGATATAATTAGAATTCTGGATATACTTTATTTATAAACTTTCAAAAGGTCAAAGTGACATAAAGGGCTCATTAGAGCCCTTTTTTGTTATCGAGCAAACTGCTTTTAAATCAGTTTGTTAAAGGAATGAGCGTTTAAATTCTAAAAGACAGGTAAAATTTGGAATATAAACTATGTGTATGGTTACACTTTTACATTTTTTTCTTGACAAAGGTAGAAGTAAAAGTTAAAATGGCAAATATAGATAAAGCTGGAAAGAAACATTATATATATAATGTTAAAATAGGATACAAGGGAGATGGAAATTGATCTTAAAACAGGGGATGTTAAAAGCACAAATAGGCACATTATAGTGGATTCTAATTTTCTATGTGAATCCAGCTTAATGGCCTGAATGTAAGATCTATCGGGCTTCTTATTCGAAAAGCGGCACATTAAGACGACCGATAACTATTAATTTATCTAAATTCATTGAGCCAGCAACAAGGTTGTTATGAGAGGTTAATTTTTGAAATTAAACTCATACGTGCCTGTATAAATGAGGCTTTCAAAGAGAGGAGGTGAGATTAAATTAATCTATTAACGTTTGTTTAAGACCTTCCTGCAGGCCTATTAGAGATTACGGAGGTCTTTAAGATGTAAATTGTTTTTAAGATGGGCATAGTCGGAGTTGTATAACCGACAAACCCTGCAGGTATGTCCGTCGAAGATGAAGATGTTGTAGTCGCTCCGGGATGTAGCCGGAGCCAAAAGAGAGAAAATAAAACTATCAAAAGAAAGGAAAACAGATTATGTGTAAGAAAATTTTAGCGATTGTAGTAGTGGTTCTTGCTGTGTCCAGCCTGTCGTTGGCTGCCAATACCGGCAACATTACGCAGACTGGTCCTGACAATGTAGGTGCTATCAACCAAAGCGGCGACCTGAATGTGGCCAACCTTGATCAGCATAGCTCTGTTTATTTTCCGAGAGGTCAAACTGGCACGATTGATCAGACCGGGTCCGATAACTGGGCCGATGTTTATCAGTTCGAACACAATAAGCACCTTGCCGACGTTGACCAGATAGGTAATGAGAATAAGGCTCAAATCGTGTCACTGCGAAACAGTGAAACCGCAACGATT
>CAZIED010000063.1:0-10821 GCA_964538525.1 uncultured Pirellulales bacterium
CTCGAACTTTTCGCTCGGCCTCATAATGACCCGGTTATTCGGATAGGCTCTTAATGATGTTTGTTTTATGAAAAGTTAAGATTTTAGTTGACTATTTAGCCGATTTTGACTAAAAGGCCAACACATGTATTAAAAACTTCCTAAATTAAAGAGACTTGAGAATGACAGGGATAGCCTTAAAGAAGCAGTTTATATGGGAAAACAGCCAGAAAAGAAGAGTAAATTAACGCCAGATGAGATTGAAGTGTTTAAAACAATGCTTCTTGAAAAGAGGAACAAATTGCTCGGAACCATATCTTATATGGAAAATGACGCACTACGGGTTGAGAGGAGCGACCTGTCAAGCATGCCGGTTCACATGGCGGATTTAGGAACAGACAGCTTTGAGCAGGAATTTACCTTAGAGTTAATGGACAGCGAAAGAAAACTGATAGTCGAGATTAACGACGCCCTAATCCGAATTGAAAATGGCACTTATGGGATTTGTGAGATAAACGGAGAACCTATTCCCAAACAACGGCTGGAAGCAATTCCCTGGGCGAGATGCTGTATTGCTTGTGCGAGCCTTTTGGAGAAAGGACTAATCAAAAAAGAAGAATATTTTAACAAATATAATTTTGCCAGCGGCATTGATGACGAGTCTAATGCTGATTTAGACGATGTGGATGGGACTGAGTAGTCTGATTAGTAAGAGCATAAGAGCACAAGACCATAAGAGCATAAGAACGGTTGCGGTTACTAACCTTGTTACGGTTGCGTTAAATATAAGACGTAAAACGTAAGACGATAGACGTAACAAGCATCGCAATCAAAAGACGAAATTCGATTGACGTGGGCTTAGGGATGGCAGTCTTGGTAGGGATTGATGAAGCGGGTTTTGGGCCTTTACTTGGGCCGCTGGTCATATCTTCGAGCACATTTTTGCTTCCAAATCAGCTTTTACCTGCCCCTGCGTCTCCTGACGAGTCTTCTTGTCGAAGACAAGAGCAGGGGGGCAGCGGGACAGCCGACCTGTGGCAGGTTTTAAGAAAAAGTGCTGCCAATAAGCGTAGTCGATTGGCAGGCCGGCTACTCATCGCTGACAGCAAAAAGGCTCACAATAAATCTCTTGGAATCAAACACCTGCAGCGTACAGTCCTGGCTGCTTTTAAGTGCCTCGGTAAAGAGCCGGCCACTCTCGTTGAGCTTATGCAGATGTTATGTCCGGAGCACCTTGCTCAGTTAGATGCCTATCCGTGGTACAGAGAAATTGGGTGTCATAAAATCCTCGTTGATAAAGCAGACCAGGCAGTAGCCTCATCGGTATTTACTAATGATATGGCATCCAATGGCATCAGGTTACTTCAGCTCAGGAGCAGGTGCCTGGAGGTTTCATATTATAATAAGCTAATCAGTGAGGTAAAAAATAAGGCTAGCGTTCTTTTTACAGCTACCTCACAGCTTATACAAAACGCTTTTGATAGTTTCGCAGGTGACGGCTTGCACATCATCGTTGACCGTCAGGGCGGACGCGTTCGTTATGGGCCGGCTTTGCTTCGGATGTTTCCAGAAATGGAGCTGAGGATACTCCGCGAGGACCAGCAGACTAGCAGCTATGAGCTGCACGCCGACGGTAAACGTATGCGGCTGCATTTTGTCGTTGGTGCGGATGAGCATTTTTTGCCTGTGTCATTAGCTTCAATGGTAAGTAAATATCTGCGCGAGCTTCTGATGGCCAATATCAATCGCTATTTTTTAGGTTTTAATCCGGACTTGAAGCCTACCGCGGGATACTGGCAGGACGGTTTGCGTTTTATTAAGGACTTGAGAAAGAATCTTCCTCACGTTCAGTTCGATGGCAATCAGCTCATTCGTTGCCGGTAACTGGAAATTGGTAATTACAAGTTACCGGTTACCAGTTACCATCTTTTAGCTGATTTTCAAAGACTTTGAAACTTTCTTGCCCGAATAAGCAGAAGACGACTTTTTCGAGGCTTGTTTTGCCTTTGAGATAGTCGATTGTCGTGCGAAGCATTATTTCGGCGCATCGTTGAATGGGAAAGCCGAATATTCCTGTGCTGATAGCAGGGAAAGAGATGCTTTTAAGGTTGTGCTCATCTGCTAATTTAAGTGAGTTCAGGGTGGCATTTATTAGCTTTTGGTCTTCATCGCCTTCGCCCATTTGTGGCCCTACGGCGTGAATTACGTGTTTTGCTTTGAGGCTGCCGGCGGTGGTTAAAACTGCGCCACCGACAAAAGTTCCGCCGATTTTGTTGCATTCTTCCTGGATTTTTGGGCCGCCTTTTTTTCTGATTGCACCGGCTACGCCGCCACCCAGAATTAAATGGGCGTTCGCAGCGTTGACGATTGCATCGGTCTGCATTTCTGTTATATCGCCTTGTACGAGCTGCAGGATATGGCCCTGGATATTTACTTCCATTGCGATGACCTTTCTGGTTTGACGGATATAGAAAAACAGGCGGCGGTCGGATTCGAACCGACGAATAACGGTTTTGCAAACCGTCGCCTTGAACCGCTTGGCTACGCCGCCGAAATGGGCCCGGTAGGATTCGGACCTACGACCAATGGATTATGAGTCCACTGCTCTACCGCTGAGCTACGAGCCCAGAACATTTTAAAAAAAGTTGATTAGTGAATTAGTTAATTGGTTAATTGGTAACTAATTCACTAATTCTCTACTTACTTTACTTTATAAAAGAAATGCCCATTTTGCAAGGGGATTAAGTGGAAACTTTATAATTTTGCAGCGAATAAATAACCCCAAATTTTTGATTGGTACTGTCGCCTTCTAAATCCCCTGGGAGTTTGTCGTTAATCCGTTTGTCACCGATTTTCAATAGTTTTTTACCGGCAACAGGTTAATAAAAAAGGGGAGTCTTAAGGTTAGATTATTCGCCTCTCGATAGAGGAGACTTACCTTACTTTAAGACTTCCCTTGATTTAGACCACGAGGAAGGTCTCATTTTACTTAGATCATATTTAATTAAAAATCTGAACCTTGGTACATACCAATATAATGTCAAACTATGCTGTTAGAATCAATAACCACCTGCAGCACTATCAACCAGGTTTAAACCAAGATACTGGACATTGGTACTGGCCCCATGAGGAGAGACAATGACCTGACCTTGGACACCTATGAAGCCTTGTATGCCCAAGGCAGCCCCAATGCCGCCGATCTTTAACACATCTTGGCCAAAGTTAGCCTGGAGAAGCTGGTCTTGCATCCCGAGGCCACCATCAAGAGCCTGTAATTGTCCACCAAGCACGTTCGCTGCTTGACCAACGCCAAAGAGACCGTCCATACCTGCGGCGAACGCTCCCTGTACCAGCATACCCTTCTCGAACTGTATAGCTGTCGTCAAATGATAGGGATCGGTGGAGCTCTGGTTCTGACTTATTGTGGCCAGATTTGTATTATAGGCCAAACTCAGTGGACCACCGGCTAATATAACACCGTTTTCCGCATCGAGTAGATAGCCCTGACCTTGGATTGGAACTCCAAAGGATACGCAGACAGGCAGAAAAATTAATACCAGAGAAACACTCAATAATTTATACATATTTTTAGTCCTTTCTTTTATAAGTCTATCACTCGATCTGGTTTGCTGCACTGTTCTACATAATTCCCTCCCCATCCTTGGCAAATGAAAGCGAATGAGTCTCTGGAATTGTGTGAACTATGCCGGCAAAACAGATATCAAGTATGAGAGAGCCCTAAAGGCTTCGCCTTTTTTACCGACGAATATGCTGCTTTAGGGCCCCCTCGTGACTAAACGACCGTGAACAAAGCCTCTTCGTCACTTCAACGGATTGGCCCGGTCACTGTTATAGATCCATTTGTGTCTGAGATGTACTAACAGTCAGACCGCTGGTAACCAGCCCGGTTGTACAAGGTCCGCCCATGACGCTTGACAATTGACCGGCGAGCACTACGTTACTTTGGTCCATTGCGCCAGCACTATTTTGTGCATGTTGGCTCTGAACGGAAGCCAGTTCATGCGTAGCGATAGCGGCGCCGCTGCCATCTATTTTAGTAACCTCTTGTCCTAAACCGACTCCAAGATTTTGCATTTGTATCTTGGAATCACAGCCATCGCCAATAAGCTGCATCTGTGTGCCCCCGACCAAGGCTTCTTGTCCGATTAACCAGGTGCCACCGCATATACCACAGATCTTACCATCCTGGCCGAATATGACCAATTCATCTTGCTGGCCATTACTACAAATCTTCCAGTCACACTGATTCTGGATGATCATGGCAGTATTTCCATTTGTTACTGAGCCAACAGAGCCATCGATACCTACAAGATTAATCGCTCCAATAGTAAAATCCTCGAGCTGCAGCTTGAAGCCTATAGGACACTCAATAGTAGTAGCGAGCGCAGCGCCACAGAATAACATTACCACTGCTGTACAAAATACGGTTGTCTTAAACATTTTTAGAACTCCTTTTCTTTTTTCATTTTAGTTCTGTTTACATTTCCTTTTTTGATTGCTAACAACGCGTTAGCAACCACTACAACATAACATAGATGCAATACTTTTCTTTATGCTACCGCTCTGTACCCTCCTTTCTCCCCCATTAAAATTTATACCATTATTTCTTGAGACGTCCCTTTTTTCACTACGAGGGGTATTACTCTACTATTAGGTTCTGCACCCGCTTGCTACCTTCGAAGCCGGCCAGGTCATACAGCTCCTGACTGACTTTTACTCCCGGCTGCTGCTTTTGATTCTGAGCTGCCTGTGCGGATTCTTCGCCGTTGCCGTTCAGTTTAGACGCTGCAGCAGCAGGTTTCGGCTGGACGTGGATTCTGTCGTAAAACGACTTTGGAATGCTTCTTTTCAGCAGAGCCTGCGGCCAAAATCTGTAGCCTTCGGCACTGGCAATAGCCTTTCCTTTACCTTCTGTAATTCCACTTGTGGTGGCCCCAAGCAACGAAATAGAGTAATTGGTTTGGCTGTAGCCCATAGTGGCTCCAGGAAATGCTGTAGTGGAGCCTACAGTGACACCTTTCATGCCGCCGGAGATTAGGATAATATCGACATCCCAAGGCAGAGCTTCTGCTATTGCAGCATCATAGGCATGATCCCAGGTGCGATCTATATCGCCTTCCAAACTTATTCTTCCAACGTAAGCATAACCAGCCTGTGCAAGAACTTGCTTATCTATATTAGAGTCGATGAAGACCAGCAGAGGTTTTCCTTGGGGTCTGCGATCACGAATAAGTGCGTTTGATATTTCAAGACCTTTGCCGTGATGGAAGTTATCGGGTCCACCGAATACAACACGAACGCTGTTAGAAAATCCCTCTAAAACCTCAAATAGTCCGCTATAAGGTAGTGACGTGAAGATGCCTCTAATCTCTTTCATATCATCTGGATCGGAGGGATTAAACGTCTTTTCATAAGCCTCATTATTATTGCTGGGGCCGTTGGGGAAGTAAGCGTTTATAATTCCCCATCCTCCATGCGTCCAATAGGGTAGATATGGAGGGACCACAGAAAGAGGCGGTATGCGGACTTTGGATTTTGCAATCGTGGTCGAACTTATGTTAACACTTGAGCTTGAGCCACCGCTGTAAGAGAGGGAGCCGGAGTCGCCACCTTCAGAATAAGCATCACCGCCTTCAGCGACAGCAATCGGATTAGCACTGGCATAACCAGGACCCAGAACAGTTGTATATTGGGTGTTTTGAGAGTCAAGGGTATTGGTGGCATTGATCGGTTGATTATCTGTTGCATAGGAAATACCGGCAAAGACGAAAATGATTAATAGTGCAATTTTTGCCTTCCTTAGCTTTTTCATGATTCTTCCTTTCAAATTCATTCCTTTTGTTTTCATTTGTGATTCCGCAACTTGACAACTATCACATATTTTGTTGTCTTAAATATCTGGTATTACTATATCATTTATCATCCATTACCTGTCTTTGTTGTTTATCGGGATGGGCATAAAAAAAACCCTACCGCGACGGCGGCAACTTCACCAATCCTTTATATTGCCTTGCGAGCATCCTTCCTCAACCTTTCAGCGAATTTTGGGTGTAAATCGCTGTTAATCGCGGTAGGGTCTAAAGCAGTAAAATCACCCTTTCCTACCTGTACTAAAGATTAACGGAATTTGTAACAATCGTTTCTAATGTTTTCAAGTCGTCAATTATGATGTCATTATTGCTAATGACGCATCTGTATTCGTCATCGGTGACAAGACCGCTGGACAAACATATCGTTACTGTCACTATTGTTTCTCTGACCTGCATAACCAATATGAAAGCTTCCGTGACACTATAACCAAAACAAAACACACCACCGAGAGCAACAACTGCAAAGCCGGCATTCTACTTCCTCCTGTTTCGACTGCCGCGAATTAATGGTTATCGTAAGTGAACTCTACAAGAACCTGAAGCATTTCTCCACAAAAGGTATAGCAGTCGAAGTTGTGCATCCATAACAACTCAAAAACTTTACCTTCATCGTTGATGCCTTCAAGAAGAGCCTCGTATGCAGCCAAAATGCCGGCATCCTGATGCAATAGCGGATTTATACGAGAGGCACTAATCAGTCCGAGTGTGGCAAAGATTGCGTCTTCAGCGTATCCATTAACCGGATTTCCTGAGCTGCCATTGCCATGGTCAAATCTCCGATAGAAACAGCCTGCGAAAGGTTCACCGTCACATACCTGATAGCTATAGAGAATTACAGACAGGTCTGCGAGTTTTTTCCCTTTCCAGCAAGCTCCGCCTTGTTCGCAAGGATCGATGAGCGTGTCGTCTAACGGGCCGGTCTTTGCCAGTGCCCATGTCGCTATGCCCAGCGACATCACCTGCGAATCAGAGCAGCAATCATTAATTTGGCTCATGTAGCTAATCAGCGCCTTTCTCCAGATGTCCTTATCTTCGGCGTCAACATAGTAAGCTGCCACGACATGATTGGCGAGATTGAACACTGCTGTTGATGCTTCAGCCACTTTCAATTGAGATAAAAACCCTTGCGTTCCGTCGGTGTTACTGCTGACATTCCGATAGAAATTGCTTAACGCTGTTCTCCATTGATTGTTAAGGGGCGTGGAAGATATAAGACTTAAACGGAATAGAGCAAAGGCTTCATCACCGCTGAAATTGCCGTTAGCCGTCGAAATGATGTAGCTGCCTCCAAGCTCGGCTGCGGCTTTATAGGTTACATCACCTGTTGACTGATACGCGCTAACCAGTCCTGCAACTATTGAGCCTGTCCAATCGGCCTCGTTTGGCCAGCTGCCTTTGTGAACACCATCTTTGATTTGGGTCTGATTTAATCTATTTGCTATTGCAGTAATTGCCCTTTTGATGTCATGCTCGATTAACGTTGCAGCACAATCTGTGTCAGTGGTCTGCTGTGTAACCGTTCCTCTAATCACGACAAGTAAGATGTCTATTTCCGCTCTGAGCCGGGAAAGAATGTTTTGGATTGTTTCTTCGCTTGATTTTGGATTGTCATTGATTGCTTGTTCTACCTGGGCTGTGACACCAACAATTGCCTCATTGATCTGTGTCTGAGCTTGAGTGATTATATCTTCTATCTGAGCCTGGTTTTGAGCAGTTATCGCCTCGATCTGCGTATTAATTTGAGCTTGTGCCTGAGCAATTGCCTCTTCGGCTTGAGCGATTGCCTGTTCAACACGAGCCTGAGCTTGTGCGATTGCATCTTCAATTGTTAATGACGAAGCTATATTACCAGCTATTAATGTGATTACTACGATGGGACATATTATTAAAAATGGTTTTAACTTTGCCATTTTTAGATCCTCCTGATCTTTTCCTCCAATCAAAATAGAGGAAACCGTCACTCCTTTTACTAACTAAAGCGCATGAACGGCTTTAGCTCGATACAATTCAATTAAATATCACAGGCATATCCGTAAATGCAAGTCGTCAATTGTGATGTAGTTGGCAAGTGTGACAGCCGCTTTCCTTGCACTTTTCACGGAAATAGCCGAACACGTACAGGATAAGCTCGCTGCGGTCCTGTATGTTAAGTCTTGAGAAGAGCCGGCTCAGGTGCGTGCGGACAGTGGCGACGGATATCTGCAATTCCCGTGCGATTTGTTTGTCGGAGCAGCCCCAAAGGATGCACTTTACGATTTCAGCTTGTCTTGGGGATAGGTAAAGTTCGTTGGAAAGTTGCAGCCATTCGTTTTCAGAAAAGATTTTGGTGGCGAGTCCTAAAGTCATTTTTGTCCCTCCTCTGGACGCTGCTCGGAGAGCATTAGTTTCCTGAAACTTTTTCTTTAGGTTATTTAATAATGAGCTAAAAAAACTCCATTTTTGGATTAGCCGTCTATTTAGGCTGTTATCAGGACGGCGGATATAAGTACAACTTTTTACTTGTTAAAGATGATGAATGTCACTTGATGCAAAATTCGTGTTATTAAAGTAAGCACTTTCCGGTGACTTGGCAATTGTGGAAACTACGTAATTTATTAATATTACTATCCTTTGCTGTTTGGTGGGGCATTATTTTATTGGTGGCATTGTTTATTAAAGTACTCATCGTTTGTTGTCACTTTCTTACAAAGCTGATAATTCTGTAGCGATAGTTACATTCGTTCTAAATGGTCATTTCACAATCGAACTGTTAATTTTTTCGGAGTCGCCTTTCTATTTGTCATGAGTTATTCATTTGTTTTCTCTAATAAATCAATGTTTTTAGAAAAATAATGCACGTTTCTTGGGAAGCGATTTGGGCGATTTAAAAATACGTAGTCACCACAATCATCTTTATTAATGAAAAAATCACAAAATTGCCGGACATCGATTCTGCAATAAATTTTTTCACGGAGATTCGAATCCCTTATAGAGAAATAGTTTGGGAGAAAGGAGGTATTTATAAAATAAGCGAGACGATGTTCTGCGTAATTGTTGTTGCTAATATGCTATTAGCAATGCAAGGAAAATGTGAAGTCTAAAAAGAGAAAAGGAGTTCTAAAATGTTTCGGTGGCTTTCAATTGTTATAAGCGTTGTTTTGTTGTTGTCATCTGCCGGTTTTGCGGGTATCAACCAGCATGAAGATTATGGAATCGGGTTAAAGAATGGGGCGTGTGTAGTCGGCAGCGGCTCAGCATGTAACTTAAACTTGGTTGGTTTTGTCCAAAGCCAAAAGGCATCCGATCTATGCTCTCGCAGCAGGGCCTGTCAGATTGAAGGGGCAATAATTGGCCAGTGCGCAGGGGCCTGGGGGCAATGCGCAGCAGCAGGCGTCTGCCAGGCGGCAACAATTTCAGGTTGCCAGGGTCAATCTTTAGATGCCTGTCGGTCACGTTGTTCTTATTCATCGGCCAGTCAGGACCAGAGTCTAAGTGTGTCTCTTGGACAAGTTATGTATAAACATGGTGGTGCTGGTGATGCATTCGGTGCTCAAGGAGCCTTTGTTGCTCAGCATCAGACAATGGTTACTCCCAGAGGTATTGGGACACAAAGTCAATTTGTCGGAGTAGTTCAGACTGGAGCAGTCAGTGGCGGACCAGGTTCTAATGCATCGGTTTATCAATCTGTGAATGTTACTACATCACAGCACCAGTCTTTTTAGCCGCTAATCGACGGTAACCGTCAATGTTGTAAAAAAGTGAATTATTAGTTCACTGTCAGCATGTGTAATTTGTATTCGTGCTGGACTTCGGTGGCGTTTAATAATGCGCAGCCGAAGTCTTTTTTGTTGAGGGGAAAATATTTAAAGTAAGATGTTTGGAGCAAAGAAAAATATCCATTAGAGATTGTTTTACAACAAATAGGTCGTCATCATCAACGACATTGTAATTGATGAATTGACACAAGTGAGAATGATTGTAATAGTTTATGTTTTGGGAGCCGCATACGAGCTTATTGCTTTTACTGTTGGTTTGCTGATGTAGCTTGCCTCGTGCAGGAGTATGGAGACTCAAAACATAGAAAGGAAGACAGAAAGGCAGGGAAGCGATGATAGAGCCACGGAGCGTGTGCGCTGATGCAGTGATACATTTGGCTGATGCATTAGATAGACTTAGTAAAATACCCGACCTGCCATTATATCCTCCCTATAGTCATACCTTAGAACGCGATCTCAAACGAGCAAATCTCGAAGTAGTACAACGTTGGCTTGAGTTCGACAAGACCCCGGCTCATGCGGACAGGTTTATGGATAATGTGCTCTTAGTGGTCAAACAATTACGGAACCTGGAAGATGAGGCACTTAAGCTCCCACAAACTCAATGGCCGAGCTCCGATTTCACTCTCAGCCAGCTCGGTGGCATTGAAGGAAATAAGTTACAGTGGGAATTCGAGCAGGTAAAGGAAAGGGCGAATGAATTAGCCAGATACCTGAGACAGCTGGCCTGGATGATTCGCAGCGAAAGCAAAACCGGCAAAGAAACAAAAATAGACACCAAGGAACAGTTATGGATAGAGGATGCCCCCGATTATATCATGAGCTCGGATGCGGTAAAACTTGCGGAATTTGCAAACCGAAGACTTTCGTTATCGGTGCTCAGCAAGGTTCTTGAGCCTGATGGGCCAATCAGGTATATGCGTAAGCGCAGCCCGCTTCGATGTAAGGTCCATATCGGGGATTTCATTGCATTCATGAAGACTTTGCCCCTCATAAGAACTACCGCTGAGCACATAAATAGCGAAATTATAGATGAATATGCTGTTGACAAAGCTGATATGCAAACGCAAATAGAAGAGCCTGATCGTTCACAAAGCCAATAGATGTTGTTTTCATGACATTAATCCCGACCTTTATTTATTACTACAGCGCAAATAAACCTTTAGGACAACTGTTTTCTGAAATTCTAAACACTA